>NZ_DATCTU010000104.1 GCF_036567765.1 Pseudobacteroides sp. | reverse complement strand
GAGTAAGTCCCGAATTTCGTAGAAATTGAAGGTGGCAGTCCAGACGGTAGTTTGATAAACTATTGTTTGGGAAAACAAAAAATGAAAGGAGCTGCCACATATGAAATTATATCAGATCGGGTCAAAAAAGGGAAAGGAATTACAAAATTATCAAATAGATCTTTCCGAAGCACATATAATGGCGAAAAACGGATTGATGGCATTGTCAGTAATGGTTGGAATGAAAGTATTAAGTTCTATGATTGAAGAAGAAGTCGTTCAAAAGGCTGGTATAAAAGGAAAACATGATCCAGACAGGCAAGTATATAGACATGGTACTGAGTTAAGTTCAGTGGTATTAGGTGGTCAAAAAGTCAAGATTGAAAAACCACGACTTAGATCAAAAGATAAACAGGAAGTACCTGTAGATATCTTAAAGCAATTTCAATCGGAAGATGCTCTTAACATTCGCATGATGAAACAAATGCTTATGGGAATAACAACAAGAGGTTATGAGGAAATCCAAGATGGGTCTGAAGAACTTGATTCTTTTGGAACCTCAAAAAGTACAGTTAGCCGTAGATTCATTAAAGAGACATCAAAGGAGATGAATAAATTTCTTTCCAGGAAAATCGACGATGATAATTACCCAGTAATAATGATTGATGGAGTTGGCTTTGGTGATCATATGTTAATAGTTGCATTAGGGGTAAAAAGCACAGGAGAAAAAAAGATTTTGGGAATTAAAGAGGGTTCCAGTGAAAATGCTGAATTTTGCAAAGGATTAATTGATAATATGATCGAAAGAGGGCTAAAAGCTAGTGAATCAAGGCTCTTCGTTTTAGATGGTTCAAAAGCTTTATCAAAAGCAGTGAAGGAAAAGTTCTCAAATCAAGCACATATTCAACGCTGTCAAATACATAAGAAACGCAATGTTGAAGGATATCTGCCTGATTCAATGAAAGATAATGTCATTTCTGAAATGAATAAGGCTTATGCTGAATTTGAATATACTACTGCAAAGAATAAGCTTGAAAGTCTTGCTAAGTCATTAGAATACAAATATCCTTCAGCTGCTGCAAGTATTCGAGAAGGTTTGGAAGAGACATTAACCCTGCACCGTTTGAAACTGCCAGGGCAGATTCGACAATCCTTGTCTTCTACTAATCCAATTGAATCAGCAATAGGTTCAGCAAGAGTTATCACTGGGCGTGTAAGGCATTGGAAAAGTGGATCACAAGTACTTCGATGGTTATCTTGTGGATTTATGAAAGTTGAATCATCATTTCATCGTATTAAAGGATATAAACTACTTCCAATCCTTATTAATAATATTTCAAAGGTGGAAGATTATAGCAAACAATCTGTAGGATGAGAAAAACCACGTAAAACTAAGCTACCGAAATTCTACGGAAGCTAGGACAAGCTCGGAATGAAGGGAAGTTTTATATTAAATTACTTGAAAACATGGACTATTATGTTACCTTTAATGGGCAATATGATATTTATAATTTTAATTTCATATTAGATGGAATAATTGAAGATGATTATGATAATAATGAAAGCTATTCTGCTGACATAAAAGTTGGCACTGAGGTTAGCGGTAAAATCCAATATTATTTTGATATTGATACATTTAAGTTTATACCCGATAAAGATGGTATATATTACATAAACAAAACTGGAAATTGTAATATAAGCTTGAGTCATGAAAATATAAATCTTACATATTATAATAAAAATTCCGATATCCCATCAACTTACTATAACCTTAAAAAGGGACAGGAGTATTATTTGACAGTTACCGGATACTATATCTCAGATTATTCAGTTAAAGTTACAGGGCCTCTTTATATTGAGGACGACTTCGGAAATGATAAGTATTCAAGGAAGATAATTCAAGCAAATAAATTGATATCAGGAGAAATTAATTATGCTGGTGACATAGATCAGTTCATAATAGATTCTGAATCTACCGAGGAGTATACTTTTGATTTTAGCGGAACTGCTGGAATTAAAGCAAGTATACACCTATTTGATGGCACACTTTACACAAATTTAAATGATATTTCTGATGGAAGTAATAGCACTGAATATGAGCTGATATCAGGATATCGTTATTATATAAGCATTGAAGGGACTGGTAATTCTACTGGGAAATACTCACTTAAAGTCCGAAAATCAAATGAATATTCTACTCCAATCCCAACCCCAATAAGTTCTTCATCAATCATTGAGCCATCTCCGAACCTGGATATTCGATCTGGACTAACTGAAACAGGTGACAATTTTGGAAACACATTTAATGAAGCAGTTGATATTGATGTCAATTCCATAATAAAAGGAAGCCTTGAAAATGATGAATCTGATTTCTTAAAGTTTAGGGTAAATACTACAGGAACATATAGAATTAATTATTCGAACTCAATTAGATTAAATATTGTCTCTGATGATAAATATTTTATAAGAAATCACGGTGATTACTTTTGGATCGAGAAGGACAAAACATATTATATAATCATATCGGGTATTTTATCGTCAGATCCAGGTGATTATCAATTGGTTATCGAAGGCATTATTCCTGATAAAATTGGGGGATATGCTGAACCTTTTGATATCAATGTCAACCAGAATGTTCACGGCAATTCATGGCTATATGATAAAGATTGTTTAAGGTTTGTTTTACCACAGACCGGATACTATTTTATAAAATCCGATGCTTATTATGATTTTTATAAAGGAGATTTTAATAATAGAATCTATGAATCAGGGCTTGAAAAATCTATTAAGGGCAATAAAGGAGATGTATACTATTTTGTTTTTGAGCAAGATAAATATAATGAATATAATTTTACCATTACTTTTCCTGAAGAGGACGAATGTGCAAATTCATACAGTTATTCACCAATAACAGATATTACAAGTCAAATAACCGGAAAAAGTCAATATCCTTTTGATCATGATACATACCATTTTAATACAAGTGAAGGCGGAATATATTCAATTGACATAAAGGGAATGGAGCATATTGATTGGGCTATAGAAAATGATTCGTTATGCAGGGAGCTTTCTCAAGATGTTAGGATAAATGGTCAGTTTATTAATGCAGTAAGGATAGAACCAAACAGGGACTATTATTTAAGACTAAATCCATCTTTTGGTGATAACTATAGTGTAAAGTTAACAAAATTAGGCGAAGACAGTATGAATGAAAAGGCTTTAGTAAATATATTAAATGTGAATTCATCTGAAAACGATACAATTGATTTTAAAGGTGATGCTGACTGCTATAAATTTACTCCTTCCAGTAATGGTGAATACGAACTTGTTGTATGTGGGAGTAAGGGTATTACAATTGATATGATGGACTATAACTATATTACTATGGAAGATAAAGCTACATCTAAATTAATTAAAATAGAGGATGATTTAGGCGTGGTTAGGATTAAACTAACACTTGAAGAGATTCATCAATACTTTTTCACAATATACTCTGATCCTGACTCGGCAAGCAGCAAATATTCATTAATGCTTGTTGACCCTTCCATTAAGCAGGATGAGGAAAAAACATATAAGCTTTCAGGCTATATAAGACCTGATATGCCAAACGCGAATTCAGATGTACTCAAAGGATTTGATATAGAGATAACAGGAGTTCAACAAGAAGTGAATACAGATGAAAACGGATATTTCGAAGCAAAGCTTTCTGCATCACAGCCTACGAATGAAATAAAAATCAGGATAAGTAAAAAAGGTTTTCTTGCAAGAGAAATTACATATAATGATTTATCATCTGACATAGTTCTTTCAACGAAAGAAATTCCTACAGAAATGTGGGCTGGAGATGTTACTGGTGATAATAAACAGGATGGGGTTATAAATATGATGGATATTGTGATGATAGCACGTTCATTTAACGCTATTGAGACTTCAGAAGGATATAATCCGGAATATGACTTTAATAGAGATAAAGTAATTAACTTTAATGATATTATTATAGTTGCAAGACATTTTAATTCATCATCGGATGATTATTAATATGTAATAAATAATAAAGATAATGATCCAAGTGTTTTTTTAGGAGGCGTAGGAAATATAAATCAATAAGAAGGATATGAAGTATGAAAAGGCTGAAATTCAACCACAAAAAATTGGGGGATGTGGCTTTGGCCTTCATTCGAAGTTATTATAGGACTGCTTCTTGTTCCAAGGCTTATAAAACAATTGGTTAAAGCTCATAAATAATGCTATATGTTTGAAATTGCTCCCTGGGCAACATCCTAACATCTGTGGAATAAATCAAAAAAACTGTAAAGGGGAACTCCATTGCAAATCTGGAAACTGCTTTCCACTATAATAGATTAGACTAATCATATTTAATGCAAAATAAGTTTGTAAAGTTTAGTGTACAGGATTGAAAATATTTACCTTGTGTAGTATAATCTCTCTAGTAACACATAGGAATTTTGAAGAAAACTGTTAAGGAATGCTGCTATATAATTTCTTCTAGAAAATTTTCCACACTCATAACATATAAACTGAATTAGTGTTAATGATTAACTGTAAATGCAAAGAATCCAGGGTTATATCACTGCTACCGATTCAACTAATCGTTTAATACAATTCTTTATATTCCTGCAAGATATAATACCATTAAGTTTTCTATGTACATTGAAGTACATAAAGGAGGAGAAAATGCGAATTAAAGTATTTATAATAACTGTTATAGCTGTGATGTTATTGCTTACATCATTTTCATCATTCGGTTCCACAGCCGGACCGAAGCTTGTTGTAAACGGAACTCAATTAAGCACAGATGCTAAGTTGATTGGGGGTAGGGTATATGCACCCGTAAGAGCTATATCACAGTCATTAGGGGCGGATGCCGCATGGGATAGCTCCAAAAACACTGTTACGGTTACTTCTTTAAAAAACGATGATATTGTTCCAGAAGTATTAAAGTCTGTTAGCCCTTCAGTAGTGGGGGTTATTGGAAGCCTTAAAGATTCTGATTACAGTTCAAAGTTTAAAGATTCAATCGCTCATGGAACTGGAGTTATAATTAAGTCAGACGGAGAGATACTCACCAATGCACACGTTGTAAAAGATATGGAAAGAATTGTAGCAGTTCTTGCAGATGGAAGTGGGTATGAGGCGGAGTTAAAGTACATAGATGAGGATTCAGACCTTGCTTTAATAAAGATTAATAAAACCGGATTAAAAGCTGCCAGGTTTGGGAAACCAGAGGATATCATAACCGGTAAAACAGTTATGGCTATTGGGACCCCAGTGTCTTTATCCTTAAGAAATTCAGCTTCGATTGGAATAATAAGTGGCATCAATAGGGGAATAGAAAGTGATTATAGACTAATTCAAACAGATGCAGCAATCAATCCTGGAAACAGCGGAGGGCCATTAGTAAATCTTAAGGGAGAAGTCATGGGTATAAATTCCAGCAAATTTTCTGGAACAGGGATTGAGGGACTTGGTTTTTCAATACCGGTAGGTACTGTAAACTATGTGTTAAGTCACTTCTACAAGTATGGAAAGGTTAAAAGGCCTGATTTGGGTGTGGTTTTTGAGGAGGATTGGGCAGCGAAAATTGGCCTTCCGTCAAACAGCGGACTTACTATTTCAACAGTAAATGATGATTCAGGTTCGAAAAAGGCGGGTTTGCAAGATGGAGATGTTTTATTAAGTGTCAACAGCGTACGGGTAAATTCTAATGTTGATTATAACGAAGAGATGAAAAAATATTTGCCCGACAACACTGTGATTCTTAAGATAAAAAGAAAGGACGCAATATTAAACATCAATGTAGTTTTAAGTGAAAAATAAGAAAAAAGGAGATGTATTTTGTGAAAATTAAAAATTTTATTACTTTTGTTGTGTTATTTGTATTCATAGGGATTTTTGCAAATCATGCCTCGGCAGACTCAAGTACCGTTGAAATTTCTTTCAAGGTTGGCGACTCTGTTCTGAAAATCAATGGTAAAGATGTAAAAGTTCAAACACCATATGTAGAGAACGGTACTACCCTTGTACCAGTGGCAGTTATAACCCAGGCTTTTGGTGCTGATGTAAAATGGAACGCTGCTGAAAAGAGTGTAAATATCACTTATGGAGAAACGCTTATAAAACTTGTTATTAATGACAAGACAGCCTATGTAAACGGTACCAAATCTGTTCTGTTAAAAGCTCCTGTTATTAAGAACAGTGTTACAATGGTGCCGTTAGCTTTCATTTCTGAAAATTTTGGTGCTGATGTATCATATGAAAAAAATACAAAACAGATCACTGTTTCGAAAGTTATAGCAGGTGATAAGAGTATTAAGGATTACTCTTTGATATTGAAAAAAACTACAAAATCAAAAATAGGTGATAGCTATTACAAGTGGTCAATGAATTTACCGAAAGAATTAAGGATTGCAGATAGGAATTTTGACGGTACTTTTACAGCTTTTGACGCATTGGATGAATCATACTCCATATCTGTCGGTATATTTGACAAGGACGATGATTCATTGGATACATTAATGGCTTCATTAAGGGAAGATTTAAGTGAGTATACACTGGTGTCACAAAGCAAAAAAACTAAGGACGGTCAAGAGTACTCAAAGACGGTATATAAGGGAGACCAGGTGATTGACGTTCGTTATTATATTAAAGGCGAAAGGGTTTTTAAAGTCACTCTCTATATGGATGAATATGAAAAATATATTGAGAGCTCGGTTTATACTGATATTGTAGATTCATTTACTGCAGATTATGTTGAAAATAGTTCTACCGAGGACTTATCCGATATTTCAAAAGAAGGTTATAGAAAGTATGAAGATAAGAAATTGAAATTTTCAATGAATGTTTCGCCTGAATGGTTTAAACTTGACAATGAAAAAACACCTAATGTGGTGGAATTCTATAATGGTTCTAAAAGTAATGAGGATTTCAATGATTCTTTAAATATAGATATGTACTCGACTGAAAGTGGCTTTACTGCTGATGATTGGGTAAAAAAACTACTTAAAGATATGGAAGAGCGCTACAACCCTAAGTATTACAATATATTAAAACAAGAAGACGGTGAAATCAGCGGAGCTAAGTGCAAGAAGGTTTTTTATACCCAAAAGATAGGAGGAGATAATATCTACTCCTGTGATATCTTTATAGTTGGAAAGAAGTACCGATATAATGTATACTACCATATAAAATCAGAAACTTACAATAATTCGAAAAAGCTTGCAGAAATTGAAAATGCATTAAGTTCGTTTAAATTTACTGAGCCTGATGCATCTAAAATAGGTGAACTAATGAACCCGAGGGATGCTGAGGATAACGTATCCACTATCAACAGGCAGAGCACTAAATACAAATGGGCGGTAAATTTACCGGTATCTTGGACAGCTGATTCGATTAATAACAATGAAGATAAGGTATCGTATAGTTTAAATATGAGATCTTTTAGCATGATTATAGTAGATGAAGTACCAATTGATAATTTCATTGCATATTTGGATGACGATTTTGATAAAAAACTAAAAGTGGGAACCTTAAAGACAACAAATAAACAAATTTTGGATGAAAAAGGTACTAAAGTATATAAATATTCTTCGTCCCGTGCTTTAGGTAAGGAGATCATATGGATTGATTCATATATTTTAAGCAAGAATGGTCACTTATATGTTATTGATTTGACAATACCGGAAGCATATCTTAGTGAAAAGAATAGTAAGGTACTATTTGATATTTGGCAGTCACTAAAGTTTGAGTAGAATTCATTTTAAATGAAGGTGTTGTTCCTTACTTACAAACACTTACAAGTTAGGGTGCAACACCTTCTTTTTTGTACACTAATTTCCATAAAATATCATGTCTATCTTTCTAAACTTTGCTAAAGCAGCAGGGAGGGGCTTCGTATGATTAAATTAAAGCACAGGATATACTATTATAACACGCTTAAATTTACCTTGATCGATGATTACGAAAAGGCAAGATACTCTATTGAGCGAAAGAATAGGTATGACTATAATATAAATGACTTGTGTTATGTTGAGTTCATAGAAGATTCTCCCTGCATAAATAATCAAGTGGAAGTATTTAGAATATTTACTAATGGTCAATTGTGGACTGCCATTTCATATGGTGGAGAAATTACATTAGGAAAACGTGACGTTCATTTTAGCAATGATGATATTCGACTTGAAAGGGATTGGTTTTTACACAATTACACCACTTACTACCAGGATAGTATACTTTTCAAAAATTCAAAAAAGCTATTTTCATTTTACCACAATATTGACATAACAAACAAAGAACTAGGGTGTCAAGCAATTGCATTAGCTATTGCAATAGACAGGCTAAGTCATTATGATAGTGAAAGGAGAATTGCATGGTAAGAAAATATAAATTACAAAACATAGGAATTGTGTCTATAATTAACTTGGAAGTGGAGAATGAGAAGCCTGAAATGATTTACTAGGCTATTATCTAGATAAAAAATCCCAGAAAAAAAGTAAGCTTAATGCGTAAGTAACTGCAAATATCTTGTAAAGTTAAAATACATCAAAATTCTCTAAATTTTTGTGATTTTTATCTTAACAAGACCCTTCTATCAAATTAAAAAGCCTTTCTGCAAACCGCAGAAAGGCTTTCCTTGCATATCGAACTAATTATTATAGCTCGCAGTTGTTGCATTAAAGTGTTTGGCGATATTCACAATATCAGCCATATTAATTGCTCCATCTAAGTTTGTATCGCAAGTTGCATCATAATTTACGTCACCTGAAGTGCTGTTGAAAACCTTGGCTACTTCGATAATGTCAGTCATGTTGATAACACCGTCCTGCGGTGCTTTGATATCACCGGCCCAAACAACTATCGGAGAACTCTGCGTACCCACAACATCATTAACTTTAACGTTCTTTACTTCTCTTGCAAGATATCCGGGCTTGCTTATCTTGATAGTAAAGCTACCGTTGGCTACCTCAGGCAAAGCTGTAATTTCAAAATAACCTGACGCGTTTGTCATAGCGGACAATCCTGAAATTTCAACCTTGAAATCCTTTTTGATAGCTGAATTTGAAGATGTAACATCAGGTGAGATATAACCTGAAATCTTGCTGGTTGTACCACTTGGAGATACACTTGTAGTAGGTGTTGGTTTCACGGTAGGAGTAGGTTTTGTAGTCGGACTGTTTGAAGGGGATGGATTTCCCAAATACTGTCCAAGTGATATTCCGTTTTTACCAAGAGGTACCTGGTGATCAAGGCCTACAAACTTACCGCCTGATTGCCATAATGAAGGCTTAAATAATCCATATTTTGCTTCATCCCAAGTTGACCAGTCATTTCCGAGCAATCCTCCGGTATCTCCTGAGTTCGGATTTATACACCAGAATGTATGGTTAATGCGGTTTTTGATCATGTAATCCCTCAAAAGAGTCATCCATTTCTGGTTCTTTCCGGCATCCATATGTCCTCCCCATTCACCAATGAGAAGTGGAGCAATTTTCTTATCGTCAATATATGCCCATGTATCATACCAATAATCATCTAGCAGGGTTTGTTCTGTAAAGTTCTTATCGAACCATGGCTGGTTGTAAACTGAAGGCCCGTAGTCATGAGGAGAGTATATAATCTGCTTATTGAGTGTAGCAGAACCAAAATTAACAGGATAATCCTTTACACCTCTTAAATTTCCGCCCCACCAAGCATTATGGTACACAGCTGCATCACCACTGGCACCCCAAACATCAGGGGTGTCATATGTATAGCCTTTTTCAGTCCTTGGATATACTTGTACACCTTCTATAACAATAAGCATGTTAGGGTTAGCTTTGAGTATTGCCTTTCCGCACTGTTCAGATGCATATTTCCAGTTGTTTTCATCTGTAGAGTTATCCCATTTGGCAGTTGTGGAAGGGCAGGGACCTGTGTAGCCGCGTGAGCCGTGAGGCTCGTTTTTCAAGTCCATAGCAATGATTGTATCATCATTTTTGTATTTGTCAGTTAGCCAAACCAATGTATCAATCCAAATCTTTGTAGTAATAACACCTGCGGTTTTTGTCTCCATACCGTACCACAATTCATACATGTGTCCTGAATTGTCGGCATGAGGGCTGTGTACATCAATCATTACCTTAATACCTAATTCTTTACAGTATCTCATTATAATGTCAAAAATTTCCATACTGTTTTTAGGTCCCTTAGTTGCAGGATCATAAAAATCAGGGTTCATAACCATGTAAGGTGGATCATTTGCAGCTGTAACACTGGAAACCTTATTTGGCTTTCCAATCATCCAACTGTATAAAAGCTCAGTTGAAATAGGTATTCTTAATAATCCGATACCTCTATCTGCAACGCTTTGTAAAATATTTTTCACATCGTACCACGCACCGTGAAAAACATTTTCGCTGCAGTTGAAGCCAAACCAGTTTGCCCCTGTCAGCCAAACTTCATTTCCATTCATGTCTACAACCTTGTCCCCTTCACAATGCAACCAGTCATCATTATTGCCGTCAACGGCATATACTGTAGGACCCATGTTGATTGACAAGCAATACATGGAAATCATCGCTAGTACAGCAACTAACGATATTATTCTTTTGGTTTTTTTCATAAATACTTTAACCCCCTTAAAAAATTAAACTTAGTGTGTACACTTTTTATGTCTAGGAAATTATGGTGTATTCTACACCGTAATTTCGCACAACAACATTATGGTTGAAAAATAATGATATAATTATATTTTATTGAATATTTACGATGAAATCAACCTAATTGTGCACTTTTGTGCATCTATTGGGAAAAAATAATGCTTGAAACATTTTAATTGTAAAAAACAGAGATAATAAATATATATAACAAGACGGAATTGAAAGAAATATATTGGTGTGATATTATTATATGGTATATTTGTACCACGTCATAGGTTTCTAAATTATCTATATTAAAAGTGATAATAATTTTACATTCTATTTATCACTTTAATCAAAACAAAAATAGGAGGAATCAATATGTCTTTTTTTGAAAAAGCGTTGTCAAAGGTTGGTATAGGTGCTGCAAAGGTGGATGCACGTATTGATAATCCATGTGTTTCTGTAGGAGATGACATTAGTGGTGTAGTGCATGTAATGGGAGGAAATATTGAACAGGAAATCAATAAGATTTATTTAAAGCTGATGACATATTACATGAAAGAAGTGGAAAACAGCGGCAGGGTTAAACAGACAGTTGAGATTGCAAAAATTGAATTAAATGAAACATTTACAATAAGGCCTAAGGAAACACGAGCGATACCGTTTTCAATGATGATTCCATTTGAAACACCTGTATCCCTTCAAAAGGACTCTGTTTGGATCAGTACCGGATTAGATGTTAAATTGGCTCTTGACCCGTCGGATAAGGACTATTTGAATGTTGTTCCCCATCCTTATATGGGATGTGTTTTAGATGCTCTTTGTGAGGATTTGGGATTTCGCTTGGCAAAAGTTGAGACGGAATATACAGGAAGGCTTGGGAGAGGACTTCCTTTTGTGCAGGAGTTTGAATTTAGAGCCGGAGGTCAGTTCAGAAACTCATTAGATGAGCTGGAAATAGTATTCTATCCCGATTATAACGGACTTCAGATGATCATGGAGATTGACAGATCGGCAAGAGGTGCGAAAGGGTTTTTGCTTGAAATTATGGACATGGACGAAAGTGTCATTCAAATAAACATACCTGCTTCGGAGTTTGAAAAAGGCAGAAGGTATATTGCGGATTATCTTTATGATACCATTAAAAGAAGGCTTTAAAGCCTCTTTTATCTATGTCGTGAAAAGTTGTGGTGTATTTCTGTACCACAATTTCTCACGCCAACGACTAAGGTTGGCAAAATCATTAGACAACCCCGGCATGCTTATTAATGCAGCAAGGCGGGAATGGCTTTTTGCCGAATATCTGATAACATTTTCAATGGCTAGTTCATTGCCGTTTTCGTAACAATTTATAGTTTTGTGCTCTGCACTGTGATATTGCCATACCCTCCTTATATCCTTCGCTTTTGAAACGAATGCAAGGTAAGAATGCAACCTTGATGAGTCCTTCAAAGAAATTGAAATATTTTTTTCGAATGTATGTTCTTTTTTGAGATATATATTTAAGCAATAACATAACTAATGCTATAATATTTACAGCTACTAAGTTTTTGTTCATGTCTAGGAAAATATGGCGTATATTGCTCCTTAATTTCTAACGACAACGATCGGGTTGCAAAATCGCAAGCAATTTTGATCAAATACCTCAGCTATCGGAGGAATTAGATGGATTTTCATACTATTTTGAGAGAAAAATATAATATAAATTTAAATGAACAGCAAGCCGAAGCGGTTAATAATATATATGGGCCTGCACTTCTTCTGTCGGTACCAGGAGGGGGAAAAACTACTGTAATAATATCAAGAGTGGCAAATATGATATTGAGTTACAACATTGACCCACAAAAGATTTTAACATTGACATTCAGCAGGGCCTCAGCCTCAGACATGAAAGAACGTTTTAACAAGACATTCGGCAGGGATATATCCTATGATGTAGAGTTTTCAACTATTCATAGCTTTTGTTATTCCGTTATAAACACATATGTGAAAAAAGCGGGTAAGCCATTCCCGAAGGTAATTGAGGGGAATGACAGTGAAAAGTCCAAAAATAGCATTCTAAAGCAAATTTATCTGGAAGTTAATAATGAATATATAAATGAAGATACCCTTGAGGAACTTTCAAGCAGCATAAACTATGTCAAAAACATGCTTTTCAATTCAAGTGAAGTAGAAGGTTTTGAGACATCCATCGACAACTTTCCGGACATTTATAATGTATATGAAAAATATAAGCGTGAAGCAAGGCTGATTGACTATGATGATATGCTTACCGGAACCTTTATGCTTTTTAAGCAAAATAAAGAAATGATCGATATTTTCAGGAATAAATACCACTATATAAACGTGGATGAATCACAGGATACTTCTTATGCACAGCACGAGCTTATTAAGCTTCTGGCAATGCCTAAAAACAATATATTCATGGTTGGAGATGAAGATCAGAGCATATATGGTTTTAGGGCAGCTTTTCCTCAGGCACTCCTTGATTTTGAGAAGACATACCCTGGTGCAAGAATAATGCTCATGGAGCGGAATTACCGTTCAACAGCAGGTATTGTAAATGCTGCTAATATTTTCATAAAGCAGAATAAAGAAAGATTTGACAAGAATATGTTCACTGAAAAGGAGAATGGAAATCCTGTTCGGTTTGTTAGCCTTAGGGATAGAAATGATCAGTACAATCATTTGATTAATACAATAAAAGGTCATAAGTATTTATCACAGTGTGCCGTACTCTATAGGAACAATATATCGGCAATACCATTAGTGGAGCTTTTTGAAAGAAATGGGGTGCCCTTTTATCTAAAAGAGCCAAATGTTCATTTTTTCAGGCATTGGATGGTTGCAGACATTCTTTCATTTATAAGACTTGGGCTTAATATGAGGGATATGGAATCCTTTGCACAAATTTATTATAAAACCAATGCTTTTTTATCAAAGGATATGCTTCAATATGCAACAAGCAATATTGGTGAACATAAGGATATATTTGATGCCTTACTGTCATATCCGGGCTCCAATCAGGACACAAAAAGAGATTTGACGGACATATATAAGGGCATAAAGCGTATTTCGTCCATGAAGCCACTAAATGCCATAGAGTTTATTGAGAAGGAGCTTAACTATAAGCTGTTTATTCGAAAAATGTGCAAAGAAAAAGGATATTCCCAGGAAAGTCTGAATCAGGTAATGGATGCTTTGAAGGCTATAGCTGAAAATACTAAAACATATGATGAATTTTTTGACAGGCTAGGCCGTCTGCAGCAGATTATTGATGATTCAAGGAAGAACAGGTTTGGAAGCTCGGTTATTTTATCCACAATACATTCCAGTAAAGGATTGGAGTTTGATAATGTTTTTCTCATTGATCTTATAGAAGGACAGTTCCCTACATCTAAAAGCATAGCTGATTCGGAGGAGGGAGACAGGCGGCAGATAGAAGAGGAAACAAGGCTATTTTATGTGGGAATTACCAGGGCTAGTAAGAAGCTTGAAATAATCAGCTTTGACACTTCAAATAAGAGAAAGGTGCCTGCATCCAGATTTGTGAAGCAGCTTCTCAAGGCACAAAGAGCCTCAAATTTTTATAATACCGATGTAAGGAAGAGTAAATCCAAAGAAGGCAGTATGCTCGGATGTGCTGTAAATGCATTGATAGAGCACGTAAAGTTTGGGATCGGACAAGTTTTATCAGTAGATAATTTTAAGGGAACCATGAGGGTTAAGTTTGATGCTGTTGGAGACAAAACTCTTGCTGTAACCACATGCATAGAAGAAGGGCTAATAAAAGTAATTGACAAAAGTAGTGATACCCTTTAGATTGATCAAGTAAAAAAGGTCTTGGAAAATGAAGATAAGAATTATAGCATTGATTTATGCCGCATGATACTGCAAAAACTTCAGTAATGTAATTACCCCAATATTTTGCTTTTTAGGAGTTCAATATTGTTAAATTTATGTAAACTTTATGGAGCTAAATAAAATTTTTCTGCGTATTGTAAAGTAGACATAAAATTTAAAGGAGATGCGTTATTATTAAGAAGTTTTTGCCGCCATCTATTACATTAACTGTAATGATGCTTGGAGTAATAGTGGAGTTCCCGATCCCGGTGGCGATGGTACTTTTATGTTTTTAATTGGAACTGCTCCTAGGAATAATTATACGGAGGTATTATGGTGGCAGAGTAATTTTCCGATTGATTCAGTTATTGTAAAGGGTGGTTCTGCTTATAATATTTATAAGTATCCACCTGGTACTTTAACAGACACCAATCTGGCTGCACCAACAGTTCCAAGCGGTGAGCCGGCAAATGTAAGCCATGTCTCTATAATATTCTGCCCTGAAGTTTCACCAACAGCAACACCAACAGCAACACCAACGGCAACACCGACAGCAACAGCAGTACCTACTCCTACTCCATGTCCCACTCCAAAACCATGTCCTCCTAAATGCACAATTGGATGTTTTATTTTAGGGGCTATATTCGGGATATTGACATTATTGGCATTATTAGCATTGATATGCATTTGTTTAAAGAAAAAATGTGACCACAAAAAGAAAGATTGTGATAAACACTAATAAACAATAAATAATTAATTGTTAAAAATATCATTATAAAGAATAAAGACATCAAAAAACGCAGCTTGATAGCTGCGTTTTTTAATATCCTATTACAACATTTATGCTTTTTAAACATCAATCATTGAAAAATGGAATTATGGTGTTTACATCAACTTTATTATTTTCGAATTCACGAGTAATAAGATCGATAACAGTAGATTCAACGCTGTTTGTCAAAAGGACCACATCCATTTTTCCACCGACCTCATCTTTTTGTATCACCTTTTCTATGTTCACTGAGTTTTTTGCAAATACATTGCAGATGAGGGCAAGCTTGCCGATTGTGTTA
This sequence comes from Pseudobacteroides sp., assembly GCF_036567765.1. Classification (NCBI taxonomy): domain Bacteria; kingdom Bacillati; phylum Bacillota; class Clostridia; order Eubacteriales; family Oscillospiraceae; genus Pseudobacteroides; species Pseudobacteroides sp. The sequence continues at coordinate 153,270 of NZ_DATCTU010000104.1, read as the reverse complement.
TCAACTGATACTCTCCAATACAAGTTGTTGCTGAATTCTCTGTAGTCATGAATTACCTCACAGCCTTTATAAAGATCCATTTCATATTCGAAATTGGTTTTTAAGACACTTATAAGATCGTCATACATTGCTGATGCGGTGGGCTTTGAACCGGCTCCTTGCCCATAGAAACCCAGCTTGCCGGAATTTGAGCCTTCAAAAACTATTATGTTGAAATTGTTTGTTACGTTTGCTGCGATATGGTTTTCAGCAATAAGACAAGGTCCAACCCTGTATATAAATTTGCTGTCCTTCTTTTCAAATATCGCCAGAGGTTTTATTTTGTATCCCAGCTCCTCTGCATATTTCATATCAATTAGATCAATGGTAGAGAAGGATTTTGTATACATTTCCTTTATATTGACCCAGCTTTTCATAGCAAATAAGGAAAGTACAATAACTTTATAGAGGGCATCAAATCCATCAATATCCTCAGTAGGATCATTTTCAGCATAGCCCAGCTCCTGTGCCTTTTTTAAAGCTTGCCCAAAGGTATACCCCTTTCGTTCCATGCTTGAGTATATATAATTTGAGGTAGCGTTCAATATACCTACTGCCTTTGTTATTCTTTCACCTTTAAAACATTCCTTTATAACCTTTGCAATTGGAATACCGCCTCCTACAGTTGCATCAAACCTTATCTGACTTTTCTGGCTAAGGCAGAGATCAAGAATATCTTTTCCATAAAGAGCAATAACCTTTTTACTTGACATTATAACAGGTTTGCCTGACTCAATGCAGCGTATTACATAATTTTTTGTAATTTCCGTTCCTGATCCGCCCATGCATTCGCAAACTATATCTGAATCGTTCAATACTTCTTCAGCACTATTAGTCAGACAGGAAGGGGATATATCGGTATTTCTCTTTTTTTGAAGGTCTCTTACATAGGCTTTTCCTATTTCCATTTCAATTTCGTATTTTTGCTTGATATTTTCTTTATTTGAGTTTATTATATCTGCCAGTTCAGCACCGACAACACCAAGGCCTAAAAGGCCCACTTTAATCTTTTTCATAGTGTATCTCCTGTAATTTTGAGTTAAATAATGTTCTATTATTTGTAATTAAATTAATTGAATTCATGTATCATTAGATATTTTACCATTCTATATATAGATTATCAATTTAGCTAACCAATTTTCATATAAAATGTTTTGTAATTACTTGCCATATCTAACCTTGTCAGCAGCCCTTGAGTTAGTGTCAAGATTATAATATAATGGATAAGAAACTTATTATGTTAACTCGGAGGGGTTTTATGAAGTTAAAAATGTTTGTAGCAATGATTGTAGTATTTTCTGTAGCTGCCGGAATACTTGCTGCTTCTTATGCCGAAGGTATTATCCAGGATGTGCTTATAAATAACGGCACTGTATCATGGAGTTCTTCCCCAATCAACCTAAATGGAGAGACTTACATACCTTTGAAGGAAAGTGCTTCAAATCTCCAGCTCACAGCTTCCTTTGATGTAAAAACCATGAACGCACTTATGAACTATGGAGAAAACGAATTAAAATTCCGTCTTGATAATGATGTTTTGAGTTTGAATGGAAAGTACATAAATATTGGAGCTCCTATAAAGATAATTAACAACACAGTTATGATACCTCTAGATTTTTATAAGCAAATCGGAATGACAGTGGTATTAAGAAATACTACTCCTCTTTTATTTAAGCCCGTTGATGGAAAGATAATATATAAAGTTATAAGCGGAGATTCCTTATGGAAGATATCCCAATTGTTCGGAGTATCAATTGACAGTATAAGGCAGCTTAATAACTTGCCGACTACTTCAATTTATATAGGACAACTTTTGACGATTAAACTAACAGATAGCACATTTAATTATAGTTATGATGCAACAAGCACAACTGCTTCATTATTTACGGCACCTTCGTTCCAATCGCTGGTAAAAGGTTATCTCTCATATGGAACCAAGGTAAAAGTCACAGGAAAAAATGATTTATGGTATAAGGTAAGCACTCCTAAGGGTGAAGGCTATTTATACAAATCATCGGTAATAATTCCGCAGACTGTTAATGATAGTGCTCCTAACAGTACACATTTCAATAACATAATACCTGTAGACTCATCTATGAATACAACAGAGTATACCACTTATAAGGTGGTTTCAGGTGACAACTTATGGTCCATATCTGAAAAAGTAGGTTTGCCTGTTAATGAATTGATACAGGCGAATGGACTCACAACCAACTCGGTATTGAATATAGGGCAAGTACTTAAGGTTCCTGTTCATAAGGTTGCTATAAAGAAGGTAATGGGCAGCCAGTATGGGGAATTGCTGGATTGGTTTACTGAGGGACAGTATGTCATACCTGTAGGTGCAATCGGAAGGTTAATGGATATGGAAACAGGCCTTTCGTTTTATGTACAAAGAACAATGGGGGCAAGTCATTCAGATACAGAAACTTTATCTGGTTCGGATACTGCTATTATGAATAAAATATTTGGAGGAAGCTGGACATGGAATATTAGGCCTATGATATTGGAGTTAGGAGGCAGAAAGATTGCTGTATCTGTAAACGGTATGCCCCATGCCGGTGTTGATGGAGTACCACTGAATAAAACAGTTTCCAACAGAAGCGGTAATTATGGAACAGGACCTAATTATGACCGTATTTCCGGCAATGGTATGGATGGCCACTTTGATATGTATGTTTTAAATGGAAGAAGACATGTGGATAACATGGTTGATGCAGATAATCAAAAAATGGTTTCTGTCGCAGGAGGCCTGCAATAAATAATTTGTTATAGCTTATTATAAAAAACTAACAATAAAACCATGGTAGAGGCTCACGCCTTGCTCCATGGTTTATTTAATATGCAAGTTACAATACATTTATTTTTGAATCAGAAGGAATAAGCTGTGGTATTATAGAAAATATAAATAAAGGATTCATGGAGGAAAATTATGGCTAGATGGAAAAAGTATTTGATGTTTTTATTAATATTTATTCTTTTTATTGTACCTGCCAATTTCTTTACAGGGTCGTTGCTTTTTAAATCAAGCAATTCACATGGTTTGTCAAATGACTATTATATTGTGGAAAACGGCAGACCTATGATTCTGATTAGGAATATATGCAGCATGATTGGTGCAGGGATAGAATGGAATAAAGATACAAAAGAGATACTGTGTACTAAAGGTATTGTTGAGATAAAAATGGCATTAAAAAGCGAAACAGTATATGTAAATGGTGTCGCAAAATCCTTGGATGCTGCAATCCAGGTAAAAGGCGGCAAGGCTTTAGTTCCTTTAAGCTTCCCATGGAAAGATATGAATATTGGGGTTTCATGGAATGCAAAGAAGAAATCGCTTACAGTAACCAAAGGGCCTATAGTTTTTTTTGGCGATTCATTAACCCAGGGATTTGGCTTAAAGAAATACTTTACTTCAGGCAACCTTATAAATAAGGGAGTTTCTGCAAATACCACCAAAGATGCATTGAAAAGAGTAAATGATGTCATAGGCAATAAACCGGACAAAGTTTTTATAATGCTAGGAACTAACGATATATGGACTCTAAGGGAAGAGGAAGACATAATGGATAACTATAATGAAATCATTAATAAGATAAGATCAGCTTGTCCATATGTAGAAATAATTGTGCAATCGGTGCTGCCTATGGGCAAAAACGCATTAGCCAGGAATCCTGATGTAAGCAACAAAGGTATAGAAAGCTTAAATACCAGAATAAAGGACATGGTGAAGGTATGCAGTTTAAAATATGTTGATATAGGAATACTATTAAAGGACAAGAATGGAAATATGAGTGATAAATATACTAAAGACGGAGTGCATATAAATAGCAGTGCATATGATCTTTGGGCCAAAAAAATAAAAGATATGGTCCAATAGAACATGTCATAGATATAATAGAATAATAAAAGAGTTAACTGACTAGGAGGTTTTACAAATGGCAAATAATGCTTTACCCAAAAGAAGTGAAATCGACGGCAAGTATAAATGGAAGCTTGAAGATATATACGACAGCCATGAGAAATGGGAGGAAGACTTTACCGAAATTAAGGTATTATGTAAGGAAATTGCCAAATACTCAGGTTCCTTGGGCCAAAGTGCCGATAATCTCCATGAATGCTTAAATCTAAGGGATGATATACTTAGTATGGTGGACAATATTTATGTCTATGCCCGCATGAAGAGGGATGAAGATAATTCGGATCCCCAGTATCAGGCACTGACAGACAGGGCATCGGCATTAAGCACAGAAGTTTATTCTGCAATATCCTTTATTGTGCCTGAACTTATTTCGGTTTCTGAAGAGGTGATAAACGGTTTTCTGCAAAACGATAAAAAACTCAAATTGTATGAACAGTTCATTAGAGAAATTACGAGGCAGAAGAAGCATATATTATCTGAAAAGGAAGAAAAGCTCATTGCAATGTCTTATGAAATTGCATCTAATCCAAGGGATATTTTTACGATGCTCAATAATGCAGACATAAAATTTCCGTTTGTTAAAGATGAGGAAGGGAATGAAATTGAGCTTACAAAGGGAAGATATATAACCCTTCTTGAAAGCCGTGACAGAAGTGTCAGAGAAGGTGCTTTTCATGCACTTTATGATACATATAAAAAGCAAAAGAACACTATTGCGGCATCACTTGCGGGAAATGTGAAGGCTAACAGGTTTTATTCTGCAGTAAGGAATTATGGGTCCGCCCTCGAAGCATCACTAGATGATGACAATATAAAGGTAAGTGTGTATGACAACCTAATCAGCACCGTTAACAACAACCTAGGCCTGCTGCACCGCTATTTGAAGCTTAGAAAGAGAGCTTTGAAGCTGGATAAATTGCATATGTATGATCTGTATGTTCCTATTGTTGAAAAATCAAAAAGAAAGATACCTTATGAAGAAGCTTTGAATATGGTTATTGAAGGCCTTAAGCCCATGGGAGAGGAGTATATAGGACTCCTTAGAAAGTCCTTTGAATCAGGCTGGATAGATGTTTATGAGAATGAGGGAAAGACCAGCGGAGCATACTCATGGGGATCTTACAAAAGCCATCCTTACGTGCTTTTAAATTTCCAAGGTACTACTAATGACGTGTTTACCATTGCCCATGAAATGGGGCATGCTTTACACACTTACTACACAAACATCACTCAACCGTATGTATACTCCCACTACAAAATATTTGTTGCTGAAGTGGCTTCTACCGTAAATGAGTTGCTGCTTATGAATTACTTATTGGAAAAAACAACGGATAAGAATGAAAAGGCCTATCTTCTCAATCATTATCTGGAGGAATTCAGGGGGACTGTTTTCAGACAGGTAATGTTCGCAGAGTTTGAGAAGATAATTCATGAAAGTCTGGAAAAGGGTCAGGCCCTCACACCTCAGCTGTTTTGCAGCATTTACAGAGACCTTAATCAGAAATACTTCGGAAGTGATGTTGAGGTGGATGGGGATATTGATATGGAGTGGGCAAGAATTCCCCATTTCTATAACAGCTTCTATGTATATAAATATGCAACAGGATTTTCAGCTGCTGCATCCATCTCAAGGAAGATACTGACAGAAGGACAATCAGCTGTTGACAAGTACAAGGATTTCCTAAAGAGCGGTTCCTCGGATTATCCGCTGGAGCTTTTGAAGAAGACTGGGATAGACCTGTCGACGCCAAAGCCTGTTGAGGATGCATTGAAGGTGTTTGAAGGCATACTTTCCGAATTGGAAACTCTTATATGAGAATAACAAACTTTTAATATTCATTAAAAGTGATAAAAATTTAGTATAGACAGTGTGCAGGATAGGCGAAGGTCCAAGAAAGGAATTAATATTATGACTGATCCAAGAATTATAAAACTGGCAGAAAACATCATTGACTACTCACTTGAGATTAAAAAGGGTGAGAAAGTTCTGATAGAGACATTTGGAGATGCATCGCCTCTTACAAGGGAGCTTGTGAGGCAAGCCTATAAAGCAGGCGGTGTGCCCTATCTAACAAATAAAAACAGCGAGCTTATAAGGGTGCTGCTTGAAGGTTGCAATGAAGACCAGATTAAGGAAATAGCATCCTTTGAAATAGAAAGAATGAAGAGGATGGATGCCTATGTAGGCATAAGATCCGGTAGTAATGTAAGCGAGCTTGGTCAGGTAGCTTCCGAAAAGATGGAGATTTATATGAAGTACTATCAGAAGCCGCTGCATTCTGATATGAGAGTAAAAAATACAAAATGGTGTGTGCTAAGATACCCCAGCCACTCAATGGCTCAGCTTGCCAATATGCCCACAGAAACATTTGAGGATTTTTACTTCAAGGTATGCAATCTTGATTACCAGAAAATGTCCAAAGCAATGGATGTATTGGTTAAGCATATGGAAGAAGCTGACAGGGTTAGGATAACAGGAAAGGATACCGGTTTGTCTTTCTCTATAAAAGGAATGCCTGCAATAAAATGTGATGGAAAGCTCAATATTCCTGATGGGGAAGTGTTCTCTGCTCCCCTTAAAGAATCTGTCAATGGTGTTATAACCTATAACACCCCGGCTGTTTATATGGGAGTGACATTTGAGAATATCCGCCTTGAATTTAAAGACGGAAAAATAATAAAAGCCACAGCCAATAATACAGAGCGGATTAATCAGATATTTGATACTGATGAAGGTGCGAGGTATGTAGGGGAGTTTTCAATCGGACTAAACCCACATATAGATACACCTATGAAGGACACCCTTTTTGATGAGAAGATCAAAGGCAGCATACACTTCACCCCGGGAAGCTGCTATGATGAATGCAATAACGGAAACAAATCTGCTGTACACTGGGACCTGGTATTTATACAGAGGCCTGAGTATGGAGGGGGAGAAATATGGTTTGATGATACTCTCATAAGAAAAGACGGTGTATTTGTTGTGGATGAGCTAAAATGCCTGAACCCGGAAAACTTGATTTGACATAACACTCAAATTTATAAATCCATGTGAATAAGAGAAGAGGCTGCTTAACTTTACGTTAGTGCAGCCTCTTAGTAATTTAATTTTTATGTTATTTTATACATCTCATATCATAGAACATTGAACCATTTTAAAGTATTGTGATAGTCGTCACTCATTACTTTCCCCGAGAGAGCCGGATAGAACCAGATAAAGAAGATTGCAACAATTGCGAGGAAGATATAGCATATACATTTTGTTACAAGTCTTGCCTTTTCTTCGGCTTGTTTACTCATATATGCCTTTCCGATTATCTTAGGCAGGTCGTCGTGTACGAACTTAAGTAGGTAAACAAGTGCCATTATAAGGAACGGTATGGCAGTAAAGTAGTGATATATGAACATACAGCCGCCGCGGTTGGTTATGAACCAAGGTATATACTGGAATCCATAGGCTATTAGTATAAAGAATACTCGTTTATCCCTTTTCCAGATGCCTATGCCGATAATTGCAAATATACTGGCGAGTCCGAACCAGAATATAATTGGGTGACCCATGGTGTACATAAGTGAAACCTTGCCTGCAGGCTGGTTGGTGTCACGATACTCCAAAAGCGGCTTGTATCCTACCGACCACTCCCATGGATTGGACTGGTACGGATGGGTTGCATCAAGGTTAGCGTGGTAATCATACATATTTTTCTGGTATCTCACAACCTCTTCAAGATTATGCGAAGGACCTGGAAGCGTAATTATGGGCAGGTATGACGATACATATATTATTCCTGGGATTACAACGAAGAATACTACACATGCAAGTGGGGTCAGCACCAGCTTGTTTTTAATAAAGTCACGGGTCCATGAAGGGAATTTACCTTTAATCTTCTTGCTGAGAGCCTTTTTATAATCCCACAACTCCAGTCCCATTGCAACAAAGAACAATGTGGCAAGACCGAAGCCGGTCCATAAAGCGGTCCACTTGCTTGCAGCGGCTAGGCCCCAGAATATTCCTGCAAGTAACAGAGGCTTTAATGAGTTTTTGAATCCTGTTTTATAGGACTTCTTGATAAAAGCATCATACATGAAGAAATATGTCAGTATAATGAATAAGCCGGGATAAGAGTCAATGGTTCCTATTCTTGTTTGGGCAAAATGCATAAATTCAAACATCATGAGGAATGCACTGGCAAAGGCAAAAATTCTCTTGTGGAATACCTTTTTACCTAAAAGGTACATTGCAGGTATCATTAATGCACCAAAGATAGTACCCATAATTCTGAAGCCGAATGGGTTCATACCGAAGAGAAGGATACCGAGTGTCATAATAACCTTGCCAAGGGGAGGATGGGTTGTTTCATAAGGCTCCATCCTGTTTATGTGCTCATAAGCAGTTCTTGGGTGATATATTTCATCAAAGTATGTTGAGTTCATATAATTGTTGTAGTATCTTGCTGTATCCTGCTCGTCAAAAAGGTTTTCAACCTTACCTTGATCTCTTTTGGGGTTGGTATTGATTTCTTCCAGTTTGAAGCCTTTAATCGGCTCCTTGCTGCCTTTTGCATAGAAAACCATTTCATTTAGAGCAGCACCGGATGATTCCACAATGACCTTAACCTTCTTGGTACGGAAATTTATATCGGAGATGTGCTGCCACCTGAATACGTTATATACGTCCTGGCTCATGGTTCCGATATTGACATATTTGCCGGAAGGGTCCATACCTTGGAGTGTGTACTTTCCATCTCCTATATTGTCATGGTAACCGATTCTTGAGAGCTCATATTCCTTGTCAAAGGATACCACAAAACTCTGACCGGAGGAAATCGGCTTCCAGAATGTCTCGGGTGCAGTCATTTCGCCCAAATTCCAAAGGGCAATAACTAGATAAACTAAAGTCATAACACCCATTACAATCAAATCTTTCTTGTCAATCTTAAATGGTGGAGGCTGATTTTTTGCAGGATTAGATTCTGTCTGTGCAGCTCCCTTTTTAAGTGAAGTACTGTAATCAGTTGATTCTTGTGAATTCGCAGCTGACTTTTTAGGCTTCCTGAGAATGAAGAAGATAACCACACCTATTGCAGCAAGGAGTGCAAGGCCTAAATATATCAACCACGACTTGTCACTGTCACTTGATCCGCCGCTGCTTGCATCATTGGAGTAAAAAGCAAATTCTACTGAATCGGCAGGTACGCTGTTTACCTTTTCTACAGATATGTCATCGAAGTAGGCTGTGCCTGTGTTCAGGCTGCCGTATCCACCAAGTCCTGCGGTTACTATGAGAGATGTTTGGCTTTTGCCTGTACGTCCATACATCTCAACATACTTCCAGTCGGTTGTCCCCTTTACATCTGCAGATGTGATCTGAAGCATATGAACTGAGAAGTTGGCACCTTTATTTGTATCTCCTACATTTTCAGTCTTAATCCAGCCTGATATTTTGTAGAGAGAATCAGACTGAACATCAACAGTCTGCTTTAGACGTGAATCCCCTTCTTTTGAGTTTATGATCACTGCACACTGTTTACCTGAGTGAAATACATTGTTTACAACCTTGATTTCTTTTTGACCGTCAGATGCTTCCCATATGTCCTGGTCCCAGGAATAAGGTTTGTCGGCATCTTCGAAGCCCGGATTTTTAAGAATATTGCTTCCTTCAGCAAAAGATACACCGCACAAGCTTACCGCCAGTATTATCACTGAAAGAATTGGTAGAAGAAGTTTTTTCATTTTTTGACCACCCTCTTGAATGAAATTTTATTTTATAAATTAAATTTATAAGCTTAATTATTGAAATCGATTATCCTCCCTCCAGATAGATTGTAAACCATATATGCATTTGTTTGCAATAAATTAATTGAAAGTGCTGAGTAATCTTACATTATGCTTTCCACTGCATTGGTTAGTGCAATTATACATAGAGCGAGAAACATAAACCCGACTATGAATTTGCTGTTGTATTTTTTAGTGCTGTATGAGGCGATTAAAGAAAGTCTTCTCTTAAGGTTGGAGCTGCTATTTAGGAAACAGACCGCATTAGCAAAGGACAAACTTTTAGATTGCCTCTTAGCAACCTCCAAGAGGGCTAACCCATAGTTTTTATGCTCTTGAGGTCTTATACAGGATAAGGCAAGCTCATCACATGCCAGCTCGGAATCCTGCCTCATTTTATTAAAACCAAACCATACAATGGGATTAAACCAGTGAATGACTAAAAGAAAAGATACAAATACATTGAATTGAATGTCTTTTCTCTTGTGGTGTGCCAGTTCATGGTATATGGAATACCTTAATATCCAAAAGCTTTTCTCATTAAGCATGCTTTCAGGTATTAAAAGAGTTTGCCCGTTAATGCCGTATAAAGCCGGAGTATTTAGGCCCGATACCGACCTTGGAATTATTTTTCTTTTTATATGAAGCTTGTTTGTGCATTCATGGAGATATTCATTAAGTTGTTTGTTTTGGATGACTTCGCCTATCTTTATCTTATGTATTATTCTTGAGTTATTTCGTATTAGATAGACCAGCACTGCAATCGCCCCAATGATCCAGATAATAAGACCGAATACCGAAAGATAGACGGAGTCATCTCTGCTTGGAACATTTTTTGCATAAGTAATTTTATGAGAATTAAAGTTTACAGGTATAGGTGTGCTTTTTGCGATGTTGTTGGTGGCTGTACTTATTGTATTTATAACATTATAACTTTCAGCGGTAATCCTGTTGTCGGTAAGGTTGAATATGTTGTAAATGCTCAGCTGGCTTTCCGGTCCAAAGGGTATAAGAAGCTTCAGAACAACAAGAATCCAAATGGCGTGATGCCAGCTAGCCCTTAACTTGTTTTTTAAAACAAATTTTAAGGAAACCAATAGTACTATGAGAATGGATGCCATAACAGACGAGCATACAATCCATTTAAAAAGAGCCACAGCTATCACTCCTACCACCTGCCTTCCAAGTATTATACAAATAATTTAAGGTCTATTGTTTCAGCTTTCCTTAGTCTTTTCCTCGAGAATTTTCCTAAGCTCTTCTATTTGAGAAGAAGAAAGGTTTTCTTCCTCAAGAAAGCTTGCAAGCATAATATTAAAAGAACCGCCGTAAACCCTGCTTAAGAAAGATTTGTTTTCAGCCCGGACACAGTCCTTTTCCGAGATAAGGCTGTAATACATATACTCCCGACTCTCCTTGTGGTATCCGAGTACTTTCTTTTTGACAAGCCTCCCTAAAAGGGTCTTTATGGTTTTAGGTTTCCAATTGCAGCTGCCTTCTAATGACTCAATTACCTGGTTAGCTGATATTGGCGATTTTGCCCAAACAACTTTCATAACCTGCCATTCGGTGTCAGAGATTTGTGGCATCTTAGTCATTGATTTTACAACTCCTTTTAAAGAATTACAATTGTAGTCTACTATTTAATATTACACCTGTAATCCCCAAAAGTCAATAAATAATATAATTTATTCCAGAAAAAAATATAAAATATAACAAAAGTGATTCCACTTCTATGACAAGTTTACATGACTTTTGTCATATTGGAAGTAAAATCACTTATTCATATCTAAAGATATTTTTCTTGCATAATATTAAAAGTGATATAACTACTTCTTGGAGCGTGATTCCTTTGCAGCTTTTGGATATAATTCCTCATAATATTCCTCAATCATCCTCGCTGCAGAAAAATTCCAGACCGACATTTTGATGCTTTCCCTCATCATGTCAACCCATTTGCCCCTCTTTTCATAGTAGGTGGGGAGCACCTCTTCGAGAAGAACCTCATATAGCGACTTAAGATCAACATTATCCTGATCCTTGCCTTCATAGCCGTCGCCTATCTGCCATCCGTTTTTGCCGTGTTTGCAGCCCTCAGGCCACCATCCGTCAAGTATGCTTAAGTTTAAAACTCCGTTCATAGCTGCTTTCATACCTGAGGTTCCACTTGCTTCCATCGGTCTTATGGGGTTATTTAACCATACATCACAGCCTCTGGTAAGAAGCTTTCCGATATTCATATCGTAGTCCTGAATAAATACCACGCTTCCGGGATACTTTTCAGCCATTTTATAAAGGTTGGAAACAATATCTTTTCCTGTTAAATCATTTGGATGTGCTTTTCCTGAGAATATAAGCTGAAGCTTTTTTTCTCTTAAAAGAGGTTCTATTATTTCCTTCTTTCTGAAGATAAAATCGCTTCTTTTGTAAGGAGCAGCCCTTCTGGCAAAGCCTATAGTAAGTACATTTTCATCAAGGTTAATAAAGTTTCTCTTGCTGATTTCATAGATCATTTTTCTTTTAGCTTCCATGTGGGGAGTCCAAAGGTCTGCATCTGAATCAAAAGCTGCTTTTATTGATTCATCCTGCCATGTTCCGTTGTGAACACCATTGGTTATAGCAATGATTTCACAGGCACCGTCTACGTTCTTCCACATCTTTCTTGCAGTCTTGCCGTGAAGCTGTGCAACAGCATTAGCTTTTAAGGAAAGCCGAAGGCCTGCCACAGTCATATTGAAGGGATCGCCTCCTAAGCTTAGCATCTGGCCAAAGGTCAGGCCGTTATATGCTCCCATATACTGAAGAAGCTCGTGCTCATGGACTTCGTTTCCTGCATCAACGGGAGTATGTGTAGTAAAAACTATTTTTTTTCGAACTTTATTAAGAGCGTCTTTAAAAGACAAACCGTCATTATCCATTAGATCCCTGATGAGTTCAATTCCGGCAAAAACAGCATGACCTTCGTTGAAATGATATATGTCAGGAGCGTACCCGAGAGCTTTTAACAACTTTACGCCGCCTATACCGAGAACCATTTCCTGAGCTATTCTTTCCTCCGAAAACCATCCATAAAGTTGTCCTGTAATGAATCTGTCAGCATTGTCAGGGTGGTTGGTGTCAAGTAGATAAAGAGGGACATTGCCATATTTTTCACACAGCCATACCCTGCAAGTAACCTGACGGCCTCTAATTCTGATTTTTATCTCAATACCAGTATCCTTAAGAAAATCATAGCTATACTCGTGGAAACTGTCACAGGGTTTGCCGTTTTCATCAATTGTCTGTCTTGTATAGCCCTGGCGCCAAAGGATGCCTATCCCTACCATGGGGTAGTCTCCGTCCTTTGCTGCTTTCATATAATCACCTGCAAGAATCCCCAATCCTCCTGAGTAAATCTTGAAGTCTTCGTGGAGGCCATACTCCATACAAAAATATGCCACTTTCGGTTGTTTGCTGTTCTTAGTCTTCATACTATCCTCCTATCCTATTATAAAAACTCTATAAATCCGTATTTAATTATGATATGTTGGCTAAAGTGCAGGTGTAATAATTCCTACAACCACATCCTTAGGCTGTATAAAAAATTTCTCATCCACAGACAGGGTAAGACTATAAAAATGCCTTTCCATATAAACTATTTTTATTTTATAGCCGGGATTTGCGATGTTGTGCAGCTGTCTGGTCAGATCCACTGATGCGGATTCCTTATTGCTTTTGTTGCCGACTACAACAAGATAGTCACTGGAATCATGTATTTTATAGCACAAAATTAGGAGATTTTTATTTTTCTCCATATTCTTAAGATAAATAAAGTTATCTTTGTTCCCTATAATTTTCTTAAAGCGATTTCTAAGAAGAAAAGCCTTTTCAAGAAAATCGGGCATGGTAATCCATGAGTCGTTGTTCCAATGCAGCTTATAGTTATCAAAGAAAGCTAGTTTTCCATACATTGGGTCGGACTCAGGCAAAACAAACCTTCCTGCCTCAGTATTATCAAGGCCTAAGTTCATAGGCTGTATCTCCATTATTTCCATCCCGTTGTTTAACATTGGAACTACATTGGGCATAAAGTTATTTATTAACGCCATGAACTCCAGATTTCTAGGACTCTTATAGTTGTAGGAAGCCCTAGGTGTATCGGGAGACTCTAAAGCACCCGTCACAGGGAGGGAGGACTTAAGGAGTGGCTCTAAAACCCCTTTGTAAAATCCGGGTTTCTCTATATTTTTATAGTCAAACCATAGTGAACCAGTCATAAATTGAAATCCATCCTCCAATGCCTTTTGTGAATTCAAACAGTTGAATTCCTCAGACCATAAAAGGAAGTTGGGGTTTATTTCTTTTGTTCTTCGGATAATCTCCTTATTGAGTTCTGTGGGAAGGGCATGGCCCATATCTATCCTTGCACCGTCAATGCCGAACTTTTCCTGGTAATAGGGTATTACATTTACTGTATAATCCCAAAGCTCCTTATTAGGCTGTTTCCATTTAAAGAGGCTGAGTTTGGCAACATCAAACAACACATAAGGTGCCTGATCCTCTTTAAGATAGGGTGCTGCCTTCTCATGATTGTCAAAATAAAACTTTAGGTAAGTTACATCAGACCATGGAGGCTGAGAGTCGTTGATAACATCTGAAAAGCCAGGGGCGGTTGTAACACCCATGCTATCCTCTATGAGATCTAATATATTCCAATTTGTGTCTCTATGCTTCTTAACAATTTTATCCCACTTCTTTTCATCCAAATTATCAGGGGAGGGTGTAAACTGCTTTAGATAGTTGCATGTAACATCGTTGGTATATATTTTTTTAATAAGTTTTTCGCTTACAACTGTCTGAGGCTTTATGTCAGATATCATTGGAGCACAAAAGCTGTTTTTGGCATCGGACCTGATCCAGTAGAACCAATCGGGATGCTCCAAAATAAGATCGCTGTCTCTGGCAACGGTTCTGAATACAAAATCAATCATTACCTTCATTCCTAGAAGATGACATGCTTCTACAAAAGCTTTGAATTCTGTTTCCAGTAAGGATGAATCAAAGTCTCCCAATAAACCGTCATGAAGGTTTTCATCAAGCTGGTATATGTTTTTAATTGAGTAAGGGCTTCCTGTTTCGCCCTTTCTATAGTTTAAGCTGTACTTAAAAATAGGGAGAAGGTATATAACATTAACCCCCACTTTCTTCAAGTATGGGAGAAGACATGCAGCCTTCAGGAATGTTCCGGGCAATATATCCTCATTATAATGATTCCAGGCTGTAAACATTCTGGGGAAAAGACCGTAAATGACGCTGTCTTCCATGTTGACAGCATCACTTATAGAAGTGTTTTCTTGTATTTCATAAATGCATTCATCAAGAAGGTTTTCCAAACATTGGGAAAAGAAGTCGTATGGATTTACGCTTATTTCTCCATACCTTCCAATGACTTCATTATAATTTTTGTAGCCAAAATAATTCCATGCTTTTGGAATGAAGAATTCTCCAGTAAATTTATTTTTCTTTTCTTTTAAAGTTTCCAGTACAAATTCTATGTTATTCATAAATAAACCTCGCTGTATGGCTTATATAAATTGAACTGATTTCTCCTGTGCCTGCTTTTTTCCTATTAGTATAACCACAGAACGTGCATCTATATTAATTTTCTGTTGGTTCTTAAGGAGCAGTTCTCTGCCGGGCTCAGTTATATCGTATGGAGGAGCTTTTGATGTATCGGCAAATAAATACCAATCCATGCTTACCAGCTTGGGTAATGTGAATTCCAGCTTATCCCAATACATGTTCATTGCCATATATATAATATTATTATCAGATTGTTTGTCATAAAACATTACAGCTAAAGTTTTGCTTTCGCTGGAGTTATCGTATTCCCAAGGTTTTAAGCCGTGAAAGGAAATTTCAGGGTATCTGCTTCCCAATGAATTGGCTGTTTCAAAGTGCTCTTTTTCCATGAGTACTTTATTTTTTTTGCGGAATGCGATAATCTTTTCAAAATAATTGTATATTTCGTTATTTGATTTTAAGAGATTCCAATTTATCCAGCTTATCTCATTATCTTGGCAGTAGGGATTGTTGTTCCCGTTTTGTGTGCGGGCCATTTCATCACCTGCAAGAAGCATGGGGACACCATGGCTTAACATAAGAATACTGACTGCATTTTTAATCAGTTTTTTACGCAGCTTTTTAATTTCAGGGTCATCAGTAGGGCCCTCACATCCCCAGTTCCAGCTGTGATTGTCATTTGAGCCGTCCATGTTGTTTTCACCGTTTGCCATGTTGTGCTTATCGTAGTAAGAAAAAAGATCCATAAGCGTAAAACCGTCATGACAAGTTACAAAGTTAATGGAAGAAGATGTTCCACGCCCCTTATACAAGTCAGGAGATCCCTGAAGCCTGTATACCATAGCCTCAACAAAGCCGCTGTCGCCCTTCAAAAAGCGTCTTAAATCATCCCTGTATTTGCCATTCCATTCAGACCATCTGCCGTAGGACGGAAAGCCACCTACCTGGTATAAGCCTGCAGCATCCCAGGCTTCAGCTATAAGCTTGGTGTTTTTTAGCACAGGATCATAGGAAATGGCTTCTACTAACGGTGGGTTGGCCAGTGGTGTTCCGTCCTGATCACGGCACATAATGGAAGCGAGGTCAAACCTGAAACCGTCAATATGGTATTCATGAACCCAATACCTCAGGCAGTCGACAATAAACTTTCTTACAACCGGATGATTACAGTTAACCGTATTATAACAGCCGCTGTAATTTCGGTAGCTTCCATCAGGGTTGGTAAGGTAAAAGGTTTTATTATCAATACCCCTGAATGAAACACTTGGCATAGTTTCCTTGCCTTCGCCGGTATGATTGAAAACCACGTCTAAAATGACCTCAATACCATTTTGGTGAAGTGCCTTGACAAGGTCTTTAAATTCTTCCGCCTGTTTTCCGTTTGCTTTGGATGAGTATCCTGCTTTGGGTGCGAAATATGCTAATGGATCATACCCCCAGAAGTTTTTCATATGATCGCCCGATATATTAATTATTGGTCCTCTTATCTTAAAGAACTCATCAAACTCAAAAATTGGCAGTAACTCAACACAGTTTATTCCCAGCTTCTTAAGATACGGGATTTTTTCTATGATGCCCGCATAGGTTCCCGGATTCTTGACATTAGAGCTGGGATGTCTGGTAAAACCACGTACATGCATTTCGTATATTATTAACTCTTCAATAGGTGTATTAAGCTGCCTGTCACCATCCCAATCATAGCAATCGTCCGCCAGTATTTGCCCGCGGTGTTGATAAGGATCGCTCCAGTCAGGTTCCTCACCCCATACATCACGCCCGCCGACAATTTTAGCATAGGGGTCAAGCATAACCTTTGAAGGGTCAAACCAGTGACCTTCTTTTTGACTGCGGGGACCATCAATTCTATAGCCATACTCGATATTTTCATAATCAAGATTTTGAATAAGCATATTAAAAACATTGCCGACCTTATATTCATGCGGAAAAGGAATTATGGCAAAAGGCTCTTTCTCTTTTTTCCTATATAAAACTAATTCACAGGAAATTGCGTTTAGAGAATATACTGAAAAATTGACTCCGTGGTTAGGAATTACGGTTGCTCCAAAAGGGACGGGCTTTCCCGGGAGTAAATTGAATGTACCGAACTTTTTAATTTCACTCATTTTACTAACCCCAATCATAATAGATTTGTATTCACTAATACTTACTGAGAATAATACCCAATAAATATTGGTATAATCAAAAACTTGAGAATTCTTATGTCTAATTGAAAAAGTTTGGATTGAAAAAAGAACTGTTATAAAATATCATATCACTTTTTTAAGATAAATGAAAGCAAATTTTTAAATTTTTCAAGGTATATTATGTTAAAATACAGAGGGAAACATGGTGCCCATGGTGTAGGCACTATGTTTCCTCACAACATTGTCATGACATGCGGCTCGGCTTAAGTCTTCCTTTGGTATTGATTCCGCCGATTCCTTTAGTTCCCGACTTTGTAAGCCGTGCAACAGACCATGGTGTTATGACCATTCTTGGATCAGTAGTCGCTACCTTTTCGCATACGATTGAAGGGTCAAGACAATCTATTAAAACCCTCCCTGGTGAACTTGCAAAATTTGCACCTGCTTTAAGTATAGCTTCAAAATATGATTGACAGGCACCTGCAAAAATACACAGCCTGTTTTTGTCAGGCTCCAATTTCCTTGCCTCAACCACTGATTGCACAAAGTACTTTGATGTTCTGTAGCTTTCTATTGAATCCAAGTCCACATTACCTTTCTTTAAACCGTCATGACCGGTTAATACAACAATATCAGGCTTGTAATCGACAAGCAATTCTCTCACAACTGAAGGTTGCTGGCTCTCTGCAACTGTATGGCCCTCACACTCGATTTTAGAACTTCTATAGTGGTTCATACAGATTTCAAGAAACTCCTTGCTGGAATCGATATGCAAAATCCTGCCTGGCTTACCTGGTAGCCTGCTAATGCCGTATAGCCGTCTGGATAAGTTTTGTGAGGCAAGGTTCCGCTGCGTTTTCTGAAGATAATTTAGTTTATCCTGATCTACAAGCCTTGGATTTTGTTTTAAAAGATCAACGCCGCTTGAGTCAGCTTCTATTCTGGTTAAAAGACCTCT
This sequence comes from Pseudobacteroides sp., assembly GCF_036567765.1. NCBI lineage: Bacteria > Bacillati > Bacillota > Clostridia > Eubacteriales > Oscillospiraceae > Pseudobacteroides > Pseudobacteroides sp. Next base: position 134,870 of record NZ_DATCTU010000104.1, on the reverse strand, counting down.
AAGTGTATAAGTTGGATTACCGCTATCAGTATTGTTTATTCCAGTTATGACAAAGTAAATATCTTTGCCATAAGATTTTCTGACTACAATATCTCCAACATTAAAGTCAGACATATAGAATCCTCCAATAAGAAAATGCATATTACATAATATGCATTTTCTTGAATGTTGGGACTATTCTCAGTTATTTTGATGTAATTAAGTGTGGCACTATGTTAATCTTTTATGAAAAGATTAAATTCAAAAGGCAAAATTTAATAAAATTTTGTAATAACCCTTGAAAAATGAAAGATTATGTGATAAAATTTGTAACCGTATCCTTGCTCTGTACTCGAGATACAGGGCCGTTTAGTCCGGGAGGAGGTGAAGTCGAATGGCAAATAAGTATGAATCAATTTTTATAATCAATACTGAGGTTGGTGAAGAAACTATAAAAGCTCTTGTTGAAAAGTTTAAGGGACTTTTAGAAACTTCTGCACAATTGGAAAGTATTGACGAATGGGGCAAAAAAAAGCTTGCATATCCAATTGAAGACTGTAATGAAGGTTACTATGTATTAGTTAACTTCACAGCAGAATCTAGTTTCCCTCATGAGCTTGAGAGAATTTACAAAATTACAGATGGCATAATTAAATACATGATTATCAAAAAGGAAAAATAAGGTGATTTTATGAATAAAGCCATTCTAATGGGAAGACTGACGAAAGAGCCTGAATTAAGATATACCAGTACAAATAATACACCTGTATGCAGCTTTACTCTTGCTGTTAATAGAGCATTTTCTAAGCAAGGGGAAGAGAAACAGGCAGATTTTATACCTGTAGTAGTCTGGAATAAGCTTGCAGAATTCTGCGGCAAGTATTTTCAAAAAGGCCGTCAGGTTGTAATTGTAGGGCGTATTCAGACCAGAACATGGGATGATAATGAAGGAAAGCGTCATTATGTTACTGAGATAGTAGCTGAAGAGGCACATTTTGCTGACAGTAAAAAGTCTGAAGAGTCTTCTTCCAAGCCTTCATTTGGAGGAACAAGCAGTAGTGAAGATGGATTCTATCCTATTGGTGATGATGATGAATTGCCGTTTTAATTTTTAAGAAGTGAGTCTTCTAAAGTTAAAGTAATTAATCGTATTCCTATATATATGATAGGTTTTTGAAAGGAGGTTTTTTGAATGCCAGGTGGAAAAAGAGAAAGAAGCGGCGGAAAAGATATGTACGATAAAGGCGAAGGTAAAGGCGGAATGAGAATGAGAAGGGCAAAGAAAAAAGTTTGTGCCTTCTGTGTAGATAAAGTAGTTGATATCGATTACAAGGATGTAGCAAAAGTACGCAAATTCATATCCGAAAGAGGTAAGATACTTCCAAGGAGAATTTCCGGAAACTGTGCCAAACATCAACGTCAGTTGACTATGGCAATAAAAAGAGCAAGACACGTTGCACTTTTGCCATATACAGCTGAATAAGAATTTACATGTAAAGCCTATAGAACAATCTATAGGCTTTTAATTTCTCACCACAACAATCAAGGTTGCAAAATCGCAAGCGATTTTGTTCTAAAAAATAACTATATGGAGATAATGTTATGGTAAAGATAGGTTATCTTGGTCCTAAAGGTACATTTTCGCAGGAAGCTACTTTAAGATATATTGATGGTAGAAAAATAGAAAACTTTGAGCTGTATGAGTATAATGGAATATCCGATTTGATATTTGCTGTTCAAAACAAGGAAGTTGACGAGGGTGTGGCTCCTATGGAAAATTCCTTGGAGGGGGCTATAAATGTAACTCTTGATATGCTGGCTTCAGATGTCAACCTTTTGATAAAGGATGAAGTAGTAATATCCATTGTTCAGAACCTGCTGGTTAGGAAGGGAACTGATCCTGAAAAAATCCGGTGTATTGTTTCACATCCACAGCCAATAGGCCAATGCAGGAAATTTATCGGCAGCAGATACCCCAATGCTCATATAAAATATGTTTACAGTACTGCAGGGGCGGCAGAAGAGGTGGCACAGTGCGACGGAAGCATGGCGGCAATAGGGTCTTCCATAGCAGCAAAGGTATATGGACTTGATATACTGGATAAGTGTGTACAGGACAGTGATAATAATCTTACCAGGTTTGCAGTTATAGCCCATAATGACAGCTGCAAGACGGGAAATGACAAGACCTCAATTGTGTTTTCAACTGAAGACAAACCTGGGAGTCTCTACAGAATATTGGATATTTTCAATCTGTGGGATATAAACATGACGAGAATAGAGTCAAGGCCAGCCAAAAATGAGCTGGGTAAGTATATTTTTTTCATTGATATATTAGGGCACAGGGACGATGAAGATTTGAAGGATGCACTTACTATGGTAAAAAGAAAATCATCATTTTATAAATTCCTTGGATCCTATCCAATATTTACGGTATAAGGAACTTATAGCTTGCGGGAAATAAAGCAAATGTATATTCTATCCATGTAGTGGTGTGTTATAATATACAATCATAAACTATACTGGAGTGGTTAGATGGCATTATTTGATAAGGAAATTGATATAACAAGGAATATAAAAATTATAGAGTGGTTAAAGAGTGAACTCCTGACAGATATTGCAGCATTATTCAAAATACTTGTAAACGGAGCAAAAGAGGAAGTCCATGAGGCTGTCACTGAAAGCCTGTCAAATATAATTTTGATATGCTACCTGCTTGGTAAAAGGCTTGGAATCAGTTATAATTCCATTGAAATTAAAATAGAGAATAAAATTAAGCTTGGCTTGGTTGAAGAGCATGATGTTGAAAAATACTATGGAGATTTATCGGAATTAACAAGGCATTTAAATTGTTCCAGGATAAGAAAATAAGGAGATAAAATGGACAATAAAAGGTTTATGTGGGCTTTTATCCCCAGGGCAAGTACTTATTTGGGCATAATACTGCTTCTGGTAGTTATTCTGACAATATTGAAATTTTGGATCGGCATGGTGGGATTTGTTCTTTTTTTATTTCTGGTTTTTTATAACCTGAGACTGGAATATAAGAGACAGAGTGATCTTACCAAATATATCGAAGATTTGACATTCCATGTTGATACGGCAACCAAGGATACTTTGTTAAATTTTCCGCTGCCTTTTGTAGTGCTTGAGTTAGATGGCACTATTGTGTGGTACAACCCGCCCTTCAGAGACATATTCGGCGGTAAGGATCTTTTGGAAAAGAACATAACATCCTTGACGAATGACCTTGAACCAAAAAAAATACTTGACGGACAACCCAAAATTAATAAAAGTATATTAATAAATCAGCGTAATTATAACGTACTGGGGAACTTTGTAAAAGCCGAAAAGAAAAGCGATAAGGGCGAATTTATTCTTATGCTGTATCTATTGGACAATACAGAGTTCGTTGAGCTGGAAAAGCGGTTTAATGACGAAAAGACCTGCATTGGGCTTATTGTTATAGACAACTATGATGATTTGATGCAGAGTTTGGAAGATGGATCAAGACCCCAGCTTCTAGCGGAGATTGATAAAAGAATTGTAGGCTGGATGAGCCATACTGGAGGTATTATAAGAAAGTTCGAAAGGGACAAGTATTTATTTGTATTTGAGAACAAATACATAAAAGAGTTTGAAGATAAGAAGTATGAAATACTGGACATAGTAAAGGAAATCAATATAGGAAACAAAATTCCTGTAACATTGAGCCTTGGATTTGGAATTAACGGTAAAACTATAATTGAAAACTTTTCATATGCAAGTGCCTGTATTGATATAGCACTTGGCAGGGGGGGAGACCATGTTGTTATAAGAAATGGTGAAACCTTTAACTTTTTCGGAGGCAAAACAAGAGAGCTGGAGAAAAGGACAAGAGTAAAGGCAAGGGTTATAGCTTATGCGTTAAGGGAGCTGATTGACCAATCTCCGGAGGTCTTGATTATGGGCCATGAGTACTGCGATGTGGATTGCCTTGGAGGGGCATTGGGCATTTGCAGGATTGTAAAAAACAGAGGTAAAAATGTTCATATAGTTTTAAACAGTTCGAACCCAACAATAGAAAACCTGTTGTCTAAAATTGAAAAGAATCCTGACTATTCGGGGGTTTTTATAAATAGCAGTGAGGCATTGGACCGTATCAATAAAAAGACACTGCTTATAATACTTGATACTCACAGGCCATCGTTCACTGAAAGCCCTGAACTTATTAAGTTCACAAATCAAATTGTTGTTATAGATCACCATAGGAGAGGGGCGGACTATATTCAGGATGCGGTGCTGACATATCAGGAAACATATGCGTCTTCTACCTGTGAGCTTGTAACAGAAATTTTACAGTATGTAGAGGAAAAGGTACACTTAAAGCAGCTTGAAGCTGAGGCTTTATATGCAGGAATTGTTGTGGATACCAAGAATTTTACATTCAAGACTGGTGTAAGAACATTTGAAGCTGCATCTTTCTTAAGGCGTCAGGGTGTTGATACTGTTTCAGTGAAGCAGCTATTCCAGAATGATATTGGAACTTATATAAACATTTCCAATATTGTAAGGAATGCTGAGATTGTTAATGACAGGATAGCCGTTTCGGTTTGTCCTCAGAATATTAAAAACGCCCAACTAATATCAGCACAAGCAGCAGATCAGCTTTTAAGCCTCTTAGGAATAGCGGCAGCCTTTGTTCTCAGCATAAATGGAAATGTAGTTGTTATAAGCGGGAGATCTCTAGGAGAGATTAATGTTCAGATGATATTGGAAAGATTAGGCGGTGGAGGTCATTTATCCATAGCCGGTGCACAACTCGAAGGAATTTCTATAGAAAACGCCATAGAAAAACTAAAGTGTGCTATAATTGAATATACTAACGAAATTAATTCAGGTAACTGTTAAAAAACGTAGCAAATATAACCGTAGGGGGGATTTAATAATGAAAGTAATTTTAAAAGCGGATGTAAAAGGATTAGGAAAAAAAGATAGTTTGGTTGAAGTAAGTGACGGATATGCAAGAAACTTTCTTATGCCGAAAGGATTGGCAATGGAAGCCACTTCATCCAATATAAATGTAATGAAAAACAAGAATGAATCAGACAGGATGAAAAAGGAAAAAGAATTGGCAAAAGCTAAGGAAACAGCAGAAAAAATAAAGAATATTACTCTCATTTTTAAGGCTAAAGCCAGTGAAGGCGGCAAGCTGTTTGGTTCAATAACTAATAAGGATGTTGCAGAAAAGCTAAAGGCTGATTTTAAGCTTGATGTTGACAAGAAGCAGATCATACTTGAGGATGCTATAAAATCATTAGGGACTACGGAGGCAAACATAAAGCTATATCCTGAAGTAAGTGCCAAGTTAAAGATAAAGATAGAAAATGTATAAAGAGGGTGCAGTAGATAATGGATTTGGGTTCTTTTGGGAGAGTACCGCCTCAGAGCATTGAAGCTGAGCAGTCTGTGATAGGCTCAATGCTTCTTGATAAAGAGGTAATTCCCGTAGTGACTGAGGTTTTAAAAAGTGAGGATTTTTATAGGGCTGATCACAAGGAAATTTTTGAGGCTGTGATGGATCTTTTCGATTCCGGAGAGCCTGTGGATCTTATTACCGTTTCCGAGCAATTGAAACTACGAGGTACTCTTGATAATATCGGTGGGCTCGAATACCTGACCAATATAGCGAGTGCAGTCCCCACAACTGCAAACGCAAAGCATTACGCAAAAATTGTAGAAGAAAAATCAACCTTGCGAAAGCTTATAAAGGCATCATCAGAGATTGTAAATCTTGGGTATGAAGCCTCTGAAGAGCTTTCATATATAGTTGACAAAGCAGAAAAGAGCATTTTTGACGTTCTCCAAAAAAGAGGTACCCAAGGCTTTGCTCCAATCAAAGAGGTTTTGGTGGATGCCTTTAACAAATTGGAAGAGCTATATAACAATAAAGGCCATGTTACCGGCATACCTACAAAGTTTGTGGACCTTGATTATAAAACATCAGGTCTTCATAATTCAGACCTAATACTTGTAGCAGCAAGGCCGGCAATGGGAAAGACTGCCTTTGCACTTAACATTGCTCAGAATGCAGCGGTTTATTCAGGAGTTCCTGTGGCAATTTTCAGCCTTGAAATGTCAAAAGAACAGCTTGTAAGCAGAATTCTTTGCAGTGAAGCCATGGTGGACAGCCAGAAGGTAAAGACAGGGAAGCTGGAGGATGATGACTGGAAGAAGATTGCCCGTGCTTTGGGACCTTTATCCGAGGCACCGATTTATATAGATGATACGCCGGGTATCTCAATATCCGAAATAAGGGCCAAATGCAGAAGGCTTAAGCTGGAAAAGAACCTGGGACTGGTTGTTATCGACTACCTTCAGCTCATGCAGGGCAGAGGCAAAACCGAGAGCAGGCAGCAGGAAATATCTGATATCTCAAGGTCATTAAAAATATTGGCAAAGGAAATAAACGTTCCGATAATTACCCTTTCACAGCTCAGCCGTGCCCCTGAACAAAGGGCTGATCACAGGCCTATCTTGAGTGACCTCAGGGAATCCGGTGCCATAGAGCAGGATGCCGATATTGTTATTTTTTTATACCGGGATGATTATTACAATCCTGAAACCGATAAGAAAAATATAGCAGAAGTTATTTTAGCAAAGCATAGAAGCGGATCAACAGGAACAGTTGAGCTTACTTGGCTGGGTACATATACCAAGTTTGCTAATATTGAGAAATACAGGACATAATAAGACTTATATGAATAATAGCATAATTGAGAAAGTTTTAAATACAATTAAATGTAACAGTCTATTAAATAAAGGTGAAACTGTAATCGCCGGTATTTCCGGCGGTCCGGATTCTGTTTGCCTTGTCCATGTTTTAAAGAATATCTCATCTCTTTATAATTTAAGGATAATTGCAGTACATATAAACCATATGCTTAGGGGAGAAGAAGCAAATCTGGACGAGGATTATGCTAGGGAATTTTGCAGGAAGATTGGAGTAGAGTTTTACTCAGACAGGATAGATGTACGAAGTATATCGAAGAAAGAATCGGTATCCTTGGAGGAAGCAGGACGGCTTGCAAGATATAGGCAATTTGAGTTTTATGCAAAAGATAAAGATGCACAAAAGATAGCTGTTGCCCACAATAAAAATGACCATTCCGAGACCATTCTTATGAATATTATCAGAGGAACAGGGCCGGATGGGTTAAAAGGGATACAGTATAAAAGGGATAACATAATAAGGCCTCTTTTGGATATCAGCAGGCATGAGATTGAGGACTATTGCACATTGAATAAATTGAATCCCAGAATTGACAGTTCTAATCTGGAAAGTATATATACCAGAAATAAAATCCGCTTGGAGCTGATTCCTTATATCAACAAAAGTTTTAATACCGACATTGAGGAAAGTATTGGCAGGACGGCGGAAATAATCAGCTGTGATCTGGCCTTTATTGAAGAATATACAAAGAATGCATTAAATAGATGTATAACAGATAAAAAAACCGACAAAATAAGGCTTAGTGTTGGAAATTTAAAGGATTTTCATGATTCTATAAAGAATAGAATATTAAGGAGTGCTATAAAGGATATAAAAGGAAATTTGAACGGAATTGAAAAGAAGCATATAAGTTTACTGCTGGAGTTGGCCTTAAACGGCAGAACCGGTGCGGTGATCTGCCTTCCGGGGAAACTTACGGGAGAAAAATCCTACGATGCACTATCCATATCGTGTAAAAACAGCAATAAAAAAGAAACTGCAGGGGTTGATTGCGATAGCAGTTCCGAAAAAGAAGTGGTAATACCTGGAGTGATTTCTTTTCAAGCAAATGGCATAAATTATTGTTTGGAATCATCTGTCATAGAATCAAATACTGTAGACAATTTAAATTTTACAAAATATAGAAGAGAGTCTATGATTCAATATTTTGATTATGAAATCCTTAAAATGGGTATAAGTTTGAGAAAGCGAAAAGAAGGGGATGTATTCAAGCCTGTAAATGGTAATGGTACCAAAAAGCTTAAAAACTATTTCATTGATGAAAAAATTCCCCGAGAAGAAAGACAAAAAATGCTTCTAGTAGCAAAAGGAAATGAAATTGTTTGGATTGTAGGCAATAAAACAAGTGATAAATTTAAAGTAAATGAAAATACTAAATATATATTAAAGCTGGAATTGAAGTATGACACGGACTGCAAGTACTAGTATTAAACAGGGGGAAACAGACTTGAACGGTATTAAACAGATATTGATTAGCAAAGAAGAGTTAGGCAAAAAAGTTAAGGAATTGGGAAATAAAATATCCAATGACTATGAGGGTAAGGATCTTATACTGGTTGGTGTACTCAAGGGAGGATTCGTATTTTTGGCTGATCTTATAAGAGAGTTAAAAATCCCTGTTGAAATTGATTTTATATCGGTATCAAGCTATGGTAGCTCCTCAAAATCCTCAGGAGTTGTTAGGATTATAAAGGATATAGATATTTCAATAACCAATAAGCATGTAATGATTGTTGAAGATATTGCAGACACTGGACTTACGCTGAAGTACCTAAAAGAAATGCTGCAAACAAGAGGACCTGCTGACATAAAAATCATTGCGGCACTTGATAAGCCTTCAAGAAGAAAGGTTGAAATCGATCTTGATTATAAAGGATTTACTATACCTGATGAGTTTGTAATAGGATATGGGCTGGATTATGCAGGCAAGTATAGGAATCTTCCGGATCTATGTATACTTGATGAAGAAGTGTATAAATAAACCGAGATAATACTTTTAATATAGATTATTGAGTTTTGATAAAGTATATGTTAATATATAGTACTGTATAATCATATTAAAATAACCACACTTTTTACATTTTGTATATATATAATTTAATGTTTTTTATAAAATAATAAGGAGTGAGCTGTTTGAAGTATTTCAAGGGAATAAGTTTTTATATAGTGCTTTTGGTTATAATATTGGCTATCTTATCAATATTTAGTTTAAGCCAGGATCCAGAATCAAAAACCTATACACATTTGTTGTCACAGCTTGACAAAGTTCAGTCCATCTCGTTAGAAGGGAATAAAGCGACTGTAATTACAAATAAGGCCGCTGGTGGAGCGAAGTACACAGTCATTATTCCATCCATTGATAAGTTCTTGGAGGAAGTCAATCCCTACATCAAGAACAATCAGATAGCATTGGAAGGAAAACCGCTTTCAACAGCTCCGTGGTGGGTTACAATTCTGCCGACTGTAGGTCTTATAGTTATATTCATACTGTTCTGGGTATTCTTTTTGCAGCAGTCTCAGGGCGGAGGCGGAAACAGGGTTATGTCCTTTGGTAAAAGCCGAGCCAAAATGAGTGTTGATGAAAAGAAAAAGGTGACATTTGAAGACGTTGCCGGAGCAGATGAAGAAAAGGAAGAATTAAAAGAAATTGTAGAGTTCCTAAAACAGCCTAGAAAGTTTGTTGAGCTTGGTGCAAGGATACCTAAGGGGGTACTGCTTGTGGGACCTCCAGGAACAGGTAAAACCTTACTGGCCAAAGCGGTTTCAGGCGAAGCAGGCGTTCCGTTTTTTAGCATAAGCGGTTCTGACTTCGTGGAAATGTTTGTGGGTGTAGGTGCATCAAGGGTAAGGGATTTATTTGAACAGGCAAAAAAGAGCTCTCCATGTATTGTGTTTATAGATGAAATAGATGCTGTTGGACGTCACAGAGGTGCAGGCCTTGGCGGAGGACATGACGAACGTGAACAAACCCTCAATCAGCTCCTTGTTGAAATGGATGGTTTTGGACTGAATGAAGGTGTAATCATACTTGCAGCTACCAATAGACCTGATATTTTGGACCCAGCATTGCTAAGACCTGGAAGGTTTGACAGAAGGGTTGTTGTTGGATATCCAGACATAAAGGGAAGAGAACAGATACTTAAGGTGCATGCTAGAGGAAAGCCATTAGGCGAGGATGTAAAGCTGGATGATATTGCTAAAAACACATCGGGATTTACCGGAGCTGATCTTGAAAACCTTCTTAACGAAGCAGCACTCTTAGCTGCAAGAAAAGACAAGAAGGTTATAACATATGAAGAAATAAAAGAGGCTACGTTCAAAGTTGTTATGGGTCCTGAAAAGAAGAGCCGCGTAATGAGCGAAAAAGAAAAGAAGCTTACTGCTTATCATGAAGCAGGTCATGCAATTGCGATAAAGTTGGTTTCTTCTACAGATAGAGTAGACAGAATATCCATAATTCCGTCCGGAATGGCCGGTGGATATGTATTCGGAAGGCCTGAAGAAGATTTAAGCTATCGTACAAAGAGCCAGCTTCTTGAATCCATTGTCGTTTCCCTTGGAGGAAGAGCTGCTGAAGAAATAATTTTAGGAGAGATAAGTACAGGTGCTTCAAGTGATTTAAAACATGCTAATGGAGTTGCAAGAGACATAATCATTAAATATGGTATGAGCGAGAGTTTGAGCAACCTTATTTTCAGAAATGAAAATGATGAAGTGTTTATCGGAAGAGATTTTGCACAATCAAAGAATTACAGTGAAGAAACAGCTTCCATAATTGACAGGGAAGTAAAGAGCATTATCGATAATGCATATGAGAGGACATTAAGCATACTGAAAGAGAATATCAACAGACTTCATGTTGTTGCTAAGACTCTAATGGAGAAAGAGAAACTTGAGGGTCCCGAATTTGAAGAAATATTTGCAAGTGCATAAATGTTTATAAAAGCAGTATAATTTCCTTGACTAGTATTGCGTAATATGTTATATTATGCCTAAGTTAAAATTTAATAGTAACCTTATCAAGAGAGGTGGAGGGACTGAGCCCTATGAAACCCGGCAACCGGCATAATGTATCGGTGCCAATTCCTGCAGAGTGTCGTGTACATTCTGAAAGATGAGGAAAGCAGAAATTCTTGCCTCTTCTTTATGAAGAGGTTTTTTAGTATCAAAATAAATTGTATTAAATATATAAAACAATTTTTAACAATAAGGAGGATTAGAAATATGGGAAGAATTTTATTTACTTCAGAATCAGTTACAGAAGGGCATCCGGATAAAATCTGTGATCAGGTATCTGACGCAGTTTTAGATGCTATATATGAAAAAGACCCTAATGCGAGAGTAGCTTGTGAAACGGCAGTAACAACAGGTCTTGTCCTGGTTATGGGGGAGATTACCACAAGTTGTTATGTTGACATCCCAAAGATAGTAAGAAATACCATAAAGGAAATAGGTTATGACAGGGCAAAATACGGTTTTGACAGTGAAACGTGTTCTGTTATTACATCAATAGACGAGCAATCACCTGATATTGCAATGGGAGTGGACAAGGCTCTTGAGGCAAAAAAAGGCGAGATGACAGATGCCCAAATTGAAGCGATTGGTGCAGGTGATCAAGGTATGATGTTTGGATTTGCTTGTGATGAAACCCCTGAACTTATGCCTATGCCTATTTCATTGGCACATAAGCTTGTTAAGAAGCTGAGCGATATAAGAAAGGCTGGAGTAGTTAATTATTTGAGACCTGACGGTAAATCACAGGTTACGGTTGAGTATGAAAACGACAGGCCTGTGAGGATAGACACTGTTGTAATATCTACACAGCATAGTGCTGACGTTGAGCATGACACAATTGAAAAAGATATAGTTGAGCATGTTATTAGACCGGTAATCCCAGCAGAACTTATAGACTCAAATACAAAGTTCCTTATCAATCCAACAGGAAGGTTTGTTGTAGGAGGTCCTCAGGGAGACTCCGGACTGACAGGAAGAAAAATAATAGTAGATACGTATGGCGGATATGCAAGACATGGAGGCGGAGCTTTCTCAGGAAAGGACCCCACAAAGGTTGACCGTTCAGCAGCATACGCAGCAAGGTATGTAGCAAAGAATATAGTTGCTGCAGGGTTGGCAAGAAAATGTGAAGTTCAGCTGGCATATGCCATAGGTGTTGCTAAACCGGTATCAATCTTGGTTGAAACTTTTGGAACAGGCAAAATCTCAGAGGACAAGCTGGTTAAATTGGTTCAAAAGAACTTTGATTTAAGGCCGGCAGGTATAATTAAGACATTAAATCTCAGAAGACCTATTTATAGAAAAACAGCTGCATACGGACACTTTGGACGCACTGATGCTGAATTGTCATGGGAAATGACTGATAAGGCTGAAGTGCTCAAAAAGGAAGCAGAGTTAATATAATCAGTGTATAATTGCTGTTTATATACAACACATTTACTGTAACCAATTATGCATTTCCTTAATAACTTGATTTAAGGAGGTGTTTAAATTGTTTGAGCTGATACCTGAATTACTTGTGTATCTTTTTGCGGTTTATGGTATGTTATCACTTATTATTAGTATCATTGAGTCGTTTCCAAAAAGGAAAAAATCCTCAAATATCGACGTGAAACTGGTAATATTGATAAAAAACCAGCAGGATAATGTGGAAGGTATTGTAAAGACAATACTATCGGGAGAAACGGCAAGGGATATTGTTTCCAACGGCAAACTCTATATAGTGGACATGGGCTCCGAGGATGAAACCTTAAAAATATTAAAAAAGTTAAAAAATAATCATGATATGATTGAAGTTTTTAATAGGGATGAGAAGGAATTGATATTTGAAGAAATTAAAGCAAATTAAGGTAAATTAGACAAAAAGGCTCGATTTTATAAGGATATACCTTGTAAGATCTAGCCTTTTACTTATGTCCGTTTACTTTATATAATTTGATTGGTGGCATTCTATCTGGTATTATAGTAAGTGTGTTTAGAACAATAAATAATACAAACAAATAAGAATGCATGAGGAGCATGTAAAGGTGAATGCATTAGTTACTATAGAAGGAATCGTTGAAGATATTATATATACAAATGAAGCAAATGGCTATACTGTTTGCGATGTAAAGGATGATAAAGAAATAATAACTGCCGTAGGATTTATGCCTTTTATCAGTATCGGAGAGTCCATAAAAATTATAGGTAAGTGGGTTGAACATCCCGATTACGGTGAACAGCTAAAGGTGGAGTGTTATGAAAAGCTTCTGCCAAAGACAGCTGATGCTATTGAAAAATATCTTGCATCGGGGGTGCTAAAGGGAATAGGGCCTGCTACGGCGGCTAAAATAGTTAAGAAATTCGGAGATGATACATTAAATATAATAGGTTTCAAGCCTCAGCAATTATCGCTGATTAGAGGCATCAGCCTAGAAAAGGCTATTAAGATAGGACAAGACTTCAATGAGCAGCAGGGGCTTAGAAATGTCATGCTCTTTTTTCAGGAGTATGGTATAAGCCCTGTCCATTCTATGAAAATATATAAGATTTTTGGGGATAGGGCTATTGACGAAATAAAAGAAAACCCATATAAGCTCTCGGAGCAAATTTTCGGAATAACATTTAAAATTGCAGATAGGCTGGCAATGAGTCTTGGTATTGATCCAATGTCCATATACAGGGTATGCAGCGGAATTAAACATGTCTTGACTCAATCTGCCGTGAATGGACATACTTATCTTCCGGAAGAAAAACTTCTTGAGCTTACATCACAGCTTTTGGAAGTTGAAATTGATCAGATAAGGGATGCCTGCATAAAGCTTCTTTTGGATAAAGCCATTTATATGGATAAAAGTGCGGAGGGTAATAGGGTATATCTAAGTACATTCTATAATGCTGAACTGTCTGTGTGCAAAAGATTGATAGGGCTTTCCACCGTTGAATTTAAAAATGATGCTATAGAGTTGGAAAAAAGGATAAATGACATTCAGGAGGAAGAAGGAATTGTATTTGCCGAAAACCAGCTTGTGGCAGTAAAAGAGGCCTTGGCCCATGGAGTAATTGTAATTACTGGAGGACCGGGAACTGGGAAAACCACCATAATAAAAAGCATAATAAAGCTCATGCAAAGGGACGGCTTTAATGTCGCACTTACTGCTCCCACGGGCAGAGCTGCAAAGAGGATGACTGAAACTACAGGTTTTGAAGCTAAGACTATTCATAGGCTGCTGGAAATCGGATACAGCTCCGATAATGATGAAATGGTTTTTACCAAGTCTGACTCAAACCCAATTGAGGCAGATGCCATAATAGTGGATGAGATGTCAATGGTTGATATAATACTTATGAACAGTCTTTTAAAAGCTATTGAACCTGGAACGAGGCTCATACTGGTTGGAGATGTTGACCAGCTGCCTTCGGTGGGACCGGGTTGTGTGCTAAAGGACATTATATCCAGCAATATGATTGGAATAGTAAGATTGACTGAAATTTTCAGACAAGCTGAAGAAAGTATGATAGTGGTTAATGCACACAGGATAAATAAGGGGGATTTGCCGCACTTAAATGTAAAGGGCAAGGATTTCTTTTTTATGCCGCGAAATAGTGGAGATCAAATTGTTTCCACCATTGCAGAACTATGCTATAAAAGGCTTCCTGCAAAATACGACTACGATCCCATGAAGCAAATACAGGTCCTTACACCTACAAAGAAAGGGCCTACTGGTGTGTTGAACATGAACAAAGTGCTGCAAAAATACCTGAATCCTGAGGAGCGGACAAAGAGGGAGAAAGCATACAGGGATTTTGTATTCCGTGAAGGTGACAGGGTTATGCAAATAAGAAATAATTATACTATCAGATGGGAAAAGTCTGGGCTTTTTACCAGTGAGGGTCAAGGAGTATTTAATGGAGATACAGGCATTATTATCGAAATTGATAATGATGAGCATTTTGTGAAGGTCTTGTTTGATGATGACAAAATTGTTGAGTATGACTTCAGTATTTTAGATGAGTTAGAGCTTGCTTACGCTATTACTATTCATAAAAGCCAGGGAAGTGAATTTCCGGCGGTAATTATTCCTTTATACAGCGGACCTGAGATACTTCTTACTAGGAATCTTCTTTATACAGCTATTACTAGGGCTAAGGATATGGTTATACTTGTGGGTTATGAAAATGTCCTCAGGCTTATGATAAATAATCTAAAAGAGATGCAGAGATATTCAAGCCTTTCGGAAAGGCTAATTAGTGGGTTTGCAGGAATATGCTTCTAAGCCTGGTCATTGCTTTTTTTCATGACTAAAAATATACATTCCTTCTATTAAATTTAACTTCCAATATTCTTTTCAATTCTAAAAAACAAAAAAATTTTAAAACTATGGTTATCTAAAAAATAAGTAAATACCGATATATATTATAAACCTATCAATTATTGAAAGGCATTATATGGTGAAACAACTTATTAATTTGATATTTCCGATGAAATGCATATTTTGCGGGGAACTGCTAGAGTTTAGCAAAGAAATTTCCATATGTGATGATTGCTACGGAAATATACTCTTTCTTGAGGACAGGGTCTTTGAATTAGGACCCATGTATTCATTTGATAACTGCATATGTCTTTGTGAATACAATGGTATAATGAAGGATGCACTAAGGCGTTATAAATTCAGGAACAAATCTGTATATTACAGGACTTTTGGAAGGCTTTTGGCACTAAAGATAATAAAAGTTATCAAGGTCAAAAATGAAGACATAATAATGAGTATTCCACTAAATAAAGACAGGCAAATTGAAAGAGGATATAACCAATCATATTTGATTTCCAGATATATCAGCAAGGTATTAAGGATTAGTGAAAAGTCTTATGTTTTAAAAAAGATAAAAAGTACTGGAGTCCAAAGTCTGATGAATAAGAGTTTAAGGGCTAGAAACGTAGAGGGGGCCTTTAGGGTTGTTTATCCGGAAAAGGTTAAAGGAAGGAAAGTGTTTTTGGTTGACGATATATTGACTACCGGAAGTACTTTATCGGAATGCAGCAGAGTTCTTAAAGAATCAGGTGCAATAGAAGTTACTGCTGTTGCCATTGCTTCAGGCAAAAAGTTTATATAAACGAATGGAGGATTAATATGCCGGACATTAGAAATTGTAAAAGATGCGGGCAAATCTATAATTACGCTGGAAAACCGATTTGCCCCGATTGTATTAAGGCTGACGAGGACGATTTTAAGAGGGTAAAGGAATATCTTTATAAATACCCGGGAACTTCAATGGCCAAGGTTTCAGAAGATCTGGAAATAAGTGTGCAGAAAATCACCAGGTATTTAAGGGAAGGACGACTAGAGATTTCGGGCGGGGAAGCCAATATGATATTATCCTGTGAGTCCTGCGGCAAATCCATTAGGAGTGGAAGATTCTGCGATATCTGTGCTGGAGGGCTTACAAAGGATTTGAAAAAAACGGCTGATGAGATTAGTGAATCAGTTTCTTCTGACACAAGTGGGAAAAAGGGATTTGAGATGAGATTTTTAAATAAAAATGAAAAAAATAAATAACAAATTTGATTTTTATTGCAAAAAAGTGTAAAGAAGAATTAACCTGACTCCGATAAACTTATTGAGGGATAAATGGCGTTTCAAACACATGGCTTTGAAACGTCATAGGGCAGATTTACAATTGTTTCAAGGAGGCGGATTAAAGAAATAATACAAAACTATAAACTAAATTTCAGGAATGCCGATATAAATAATAAGAGAAAGATTTTTATAAAATTTTAAAGATGATATTGATATGAATATGTGTTAATATTATATATAGGGGATTGCCAATATTCTATAAAATTCCCAAATTTAAACAAAAGATAACTATTTAAAAGTAAATTAAACTTTTGAATTTATATATTTTATATAAATATAAGTAAAACCATATTTAAAATTTTTGAAGGTAGGTGGTATTTATGAGAATTAATGGAGATGTTTCAAAAGTCTCCGGGATCTACAACAAGACCAAAAATGTAGGTAAGGTTGACAAAACAGAAGCAACATCAGCAAAAAAGGATATCTTATCAATATCCAACCAGGCTAAGGACTTCCAGACAGCGTTGAAAGCATTAAAGGACATTCCGGATATCAGGCAGGACAAGGTTAAAAGCATACAGGAGAAGTACGACAAAGGAGAATACAATATAAGCAGTGGTGATTTGGCAGATAAGTTAATTGATTCAATAAATAATAAAAATAGCCAGCAGTAGTAGAGGGCAAAAATAAATGTTTGTATAAGTTTTGCGGGATATTCATATCCCGCAAATATGCTATAAGGAGAGAATTTCTTATATTTGGGGGTTGATTTTTTTGGATTCAATATTTAATGAATTAATTGTTACTCTAGATCAGGAACTTGACATATACAAAGAAATTTTTAGCACTTCCACAGAAAAAACAGCAGTCATAGTTGATGGAAAGGTAAGTGAGCTGGAAAAAATAGTTCAGGCAGAGCAAAAACTTATTATTAAAATTACCCAGATAGAGAACCAAAGGGAGATTATTATTTATAAGATGTCAAAAGCTTTAAAGATGAAGACTGATGAAATAAATCTGACTAAACTTATTGAAATGACGGATGGGCCTTTAAAGGACAAGCTTTTAGAACGTCAGGAAGGACTAAACAAGCTTATTTGTGGGCTTAAGGAGCTTAATGATCTAAACTCCAAACTTATTAGAAATTCACTGGACTATATTAATTTTTCATTGAATCTTTTTGCAGATGCAGGAAGCCAGGACAACAATTACGGTATTGATGGGGAAAAGTCAAGTGTTAAATCGGAAAGCAGATTTGACTTTAAAATTTAGGAATAAACGAAAGGTGAATAATCCAATATCATAAACACTTTTCATATAACAAGGGGTGTAAAAAATGGGCGTAAGTTTTGCCAGTATTGAGATAGCCAGATCAGGACTCTATGTAAATGATAGAGGATTGTCCGTTACGGGACATAATATATCCAATGTAAATACACCCGGGTATGTAAGACAGCAGTTGGTATTAAAGGATTCTCATTATCAGAAGGAAAGCGGTTATGAGCTTGGTTTGGGTGCGGATGTCCAAAAAATCAGGCAAATCAGGCATTCATTTTTGGACAATGTCTACAGAATTGAAAGTGAGAGCCTTGGGTACTGGGAAACAAGGGAGAAAACATTTACCGATATACAGGCCATAATGGGTGAACCAATGAATGATGGGCTTCAGACTGTAATGAACCAGTACTGGGACTCCTGGCATGAGCTTTCAAAAAATCCTGAGAGCCTTACCACAAGAGCACTGGTACGTCAAAGAGGAGAATCTTTGGTCCATTACATGAATCACTTGGGAAATCAGTTTGACAAGCTGCAGTCTGATTTGGATTCTGAAATTAGGATAAAAGTTGCAGAGATTAACGGTATAACAAAAAATATTGCTGATCTTAACGTAAAGATATTGTCTATTGAGACTGCAGGAGACAGTGCAAATGATTTGAGAGATCAGAGAAACCTGCTGTTAGATAGGGTATCCAAACTTGCGGACTGTGTCATTAATGAAACACAGGATGGTCAGATAGATATAACAATCGGGGGATATTTTCTTGTAAACCGCGGAGTAAGTGAAAGATTGAAAATCGTAGAAAATGAGCCTGGAAGTATGTTTTCTGCAGTGGCATTGGAAAAGACAGGTACCATTGTTCCCATAAAAAATGGTGTAATAAAAGGTCTTATGGAATCAAGAGGGGAAGTAGCAGGAACAATAGGCAGCTTTGAAAACGGAGCTCCCAATGACAAAATTGACCTGGTATTTGCATTTAATACAGATGACAGCCCGGCAAGAAGAGACGAGCTGTATGACAAAATCGATTCTATCGTAAGGGATTACACCAATAGGGGTATTGGGGTCAGACTAGGTTATGTTACATTTGACAGTACAGGTATGACAACACCCACTACATTTGAGAATGTATCACTTAACGCAAACGGGGTCTATGTACCAGATCTGCAAGCGTTTAAGGATCATATAGGATATACCCTGCTTGGTACAGGTATAAGCTTTAACAATACAACTGCAACCGGTGTGGCTGCTCCGGCACTGCAAGATGCCCAAATTGCGGCAGACGCGGTAGATACTCTTACCGATTGGAGAAATGTGTCAAGACAATTTATAGTTTATTCAAACAATTCGGTAGATACAACCGGGCTGAATACATTGGGAACCCAGCTTAAGAATGACAGGATAAATACCGTAGTTATTTCCGATATATCTAATAAGATGGCCTTAAAGGGATTCACTGATGCAAGCGGGGGAAGATTTATAGATAATGCATCTTCCGATACCACTGTTATAGACAGTGTTTCAGAAGGAATAAGAAATAGTATATACGGAAATATAATCGATTCAAATGATATAGTATCCAACCTGAAAAACAAGATGAATCTCCTGGTTAATACATTGACAAGGGAAGTAAACAGCCTTCATAGAAGCGGATTTACATTGGACGGGGTAAATGGAGTAGATTTCTTTGTTCCAATCAATCCGTATTACCCGATGCAAATGGGGAATATAATGATAAATCCAAAGCTATCGGATTTAAAAAATATTGTTACATCAATAAATGGCTCTGTGGGCGACAATACAGTAGCGGCAAGCATTTATAGCTTAAGACATAAGGCTATCCTTGGCAATACCTCCAATATTCAGAATATGGATGACTTCTACCGCTCTATTATAGGAGATATCGGTAACGGAGGGTCAGAGGCCCGTACTGCATCCATAGGACAGACTACTTTAGTGAATTCTGCAGACAGTGCACGACAATCTATTACCAGTGTTTCGATGGATGAAGAAATGACTAACATGATGAAATATCAGTTTGCATATAACGCAGCAGCCAGAGTGCTCAACGTTTTTGATGAAATGTTTGATTCAATAGTCAATAGGTTAGGACTTGTGGGAAGGTAATGATCTTCATAATAAATGTTAAAATTCATTAAAAGTATTAAAGAACGGAATAACCTACCTATGACAACAGGAGGAAAGTGCTATGAGATCTTCGTTTTTTGGCCTTAATGTAGCCTCTAACGGATTATACACAGCTCAGAGAGGGCTGGATGTTATAAATCATAATATAAATAATGTAAATACGCCGGGATATTCAAGGCAGATGTCTGTGCAAAAAGCATTACCGGCAATGTCGGTACATGACGGGACAGGAATGATAGGGACAGGATCATATGGGGCATCTGTAGACAGGATACATGATGATTACCTGGACTTCAAATTCTGGAGTGAGAGTGATACTCTGGGAGAATGGGGAGTTAAGGCTATACAGCTGATGGATATAGAAAAAACCTTTAATGAACCCTCGAACAGCGGTTTCAATGTAGTAATAAACGATTATTTTACAGCTGTTCAGGAGCTGTCAAAGGATCCTAGCAGTACTGCCGCAAGAAAACTTCTAATAGGTGAGGGCATAACCCTTACCAAGTATTTCAATAATGTTGCAGTTCACTTGGAGAAGCTTCAGTCGGATCTTAATTATGATATAAAAATAAAAGTAGATGAAATCAATTCTTATGGAAAACAGATTCAGCAGCTAAATAAACAAATATTTGCAGCTGAGCTTGATAACAATAAAGCAAATGATTTGAGGGACCAGAGGACCTACCTGGTGGATAAGCTATCCAAGCTTATAAATGTTCAAGCCTCTGAGGTAACTGTAGGAAAGCTTCCCAACGGACAGGATGAAAAGCACTTTTTAGTTACTATAAATGGAAAAGCTTTCATAGATCATTATAATCTATCTGCACTTAAAGTAGAACAAAGGGATAAAAAGATCAATGTTGATGAAGACATAGAGAATCTTTATGACGTTTCATGGGAAGATGGCAATTCACTGGAGGTAAGAGGCGGTGAACTTAAGGGATACCTTGATATGAGGGATGGAAATGAAGGGGTGGATCAGGGCAACGGAGCATCTCCGAACTATAAAGGCGTGCCGTTTTATGTAAAGAAGCTTAACGAATTTGTCAGAAAGTTTGCTCTTGCTATGAACGAGGGTATTACAATTCATACAGATGATTCAAATAATACGGTATATACAAAGACTACTTCAGGCCACGCAGACGGCTTTGGGATGAAAAAACCGGGTGGGTCTTTAAGCCCCACAGGTATAAGATTTTTTACGGTGAAAGGATGGTCACCGATACAGAATGCCGTGTCCGAGGTTTACACATCAGAATTTATAGGAAGTGCTTCAACAGTAAATGATATAGGTAATATATATAGCAAAATGACTGCAAAAAACTTTTCGATAAGTGCAGATCTTATTCATGAAGAAAGCGGAGAGTATAATGTGGCAGCGTCCACCACTTCAGGACTTGCTGAGGATGGCTCAAACCTTTTGAATCTTATAAATATGAGGCATAACGGTCACCTTTTTATGGAAGGTACTCCTGAGGATTATATGAAGGCTATGATATCCACCCTGGGTATAGATACCCAGCAGGCTATGCAGATATCAAAGACGCAGGATGTTATAATCGGACAGATTGAGAACAGAAGAACTTCGGTTCAAGGGGTATCTTTGAACGAAGAAATGGCTAACATGGTCAAATATCAGCACGCCTATACGGCAGCTGCTAAGATGATTTCAACCTTAAGTGAGATATATGATACTCTGGTAAACCGTGTCGGGGTTTCAGGAAGGTAGGTAATATAGATGAGAATTACAAATAACATGCTGATTAACAATATGATGGGATTTATAAACGGAAATCTCAGCAGGATGAATAAATATCAGACTCAGTTGGCAACCGGAAAAAAGATCAGTGTGCCTTCAGACGATCCGATAATTGCAGCCAAAGCGTTAAAGCTTCGAACCGATGTTGCAGAGGTTGAGCAGTTTAAAAGGAACTCTAATGATGCCAATTCATGGATGAATGTAACTGAGAGCTCAATGGGAATGGTAGTTGATGTTCTTCAAAGAGCAAGAGAGCTGGCTGTTCAGGCGGCTAACGGGACAATGACAATCGATGACAGGGATAAGGTGCGAAAAGAGGTAGAGCAGCTTAAGGATCAAATAATCCATATATCCAACGCAACTTATGCAGGAAGGTATGTCTTTTCAGGTTATACCACAGATTCACCCCTGATGAATGCTGATGGCACATATAAGGTTTCCGTTGCATCAAATGAAACTGCAATAATAAAAAGCGGATTAATTGATCTTGCAAAAGCACCTATTGATAATACGGCATCAAACTTATCATTTCAGATTTGTTTGGATGGTACAAACTACAGGAACATTGCACTCCCGCAAAAGAATTATGACGGGACGGCAAATGATATAAATAGTATGGCTTATGATATACAGACAGCCATAAATGCATATCCTGAGCTTGAAAACATAAAGGTGAAAAATGACGGAGGCAGGCTTGAGTTTTCACTAAAAAACACTATCGACCCCAATGGAAACAGGCTGAAAATGTATATAAAGAAAGGCAGTCCGGAGGATTTGCTGGACAGTATAAAATTAAAAACCGATCCGGTTACAAATATAACTGTATCAAAAAGTGAAAACATAAATTACCAGATAGGCATAAGTGACAACTTAAATGTAAATGTTTTAGGTACTCAGCTTTTCGGCACTGGAACAAAGAATGACATGGGTGACTTTATGGTTGCCATGAACAGGTTTATTGATACACTAACCAGGCCTGACACAAATACATTTATTGCTGGGCATAATATTTCTGCCAGTGCAAGCAATCCATTGGTGCTTACTGACAATAACCAGTTCAATATTAAAGTTGACGGAATGGCCGCATACACCACAATTACTATACCAGACCCCGGTGGTTATACATATGACGGTACTCCCGGAAAAACTTTAAATGATCTTGTAAGCGGCATTCAAACTGCAATTGACGGCGACCCGAGTTTGGTGGCTGCAAAGGTTACAGTAAAAAATGAAGACGGCAAGCTTGTGTTTTCTGCAAATGAAGGCAGAAAATTAACCCTCATGGAAGGGCCTGCGAATAACGATGCACTTAGTGCACTGAAGATATATACCAAGCTGGATAGGACAATAACTTCACAAAGCGGGACAGAAGGCATAAGTGCAGCACTTACTGATATAGATCATCTAAGGGACAGGGTTATGAGTATACGTTCCGATATTGGTGCAAGGACCAATAGAATTGATCTTACACTTAACAGGTTGGAAAATGATACAGTAAACTTTACCCAATTGATGAGTGAAAATGAAGATGCGGATATGGCGGAAACCATAATGAACCTTAAGAATGAGGAAAATGTGTATAAGGCATCATTAGAAGGAGGAGCCAGAATTATTCAGCCAAGTCTCATGGATTTTATAAGATAGAATTGGTTTGAGTGTAAAGTAATATGAAGTATTTGGTTTGGTGTTGTAAGATCCCTGTATAGGGATTGGATTTGATGGTGCAATATGGGATTGGAAATAAGTCAGACTTATGCAAGGGTTGGTATTAATAGAACTCCAGCCGCTCTTGAAATAAAAACTGAAAATGCAAAACTGGAACTTGATAATAAAGAACCTAAGGTAAATATTCGTGCTGAGCTGCCGAGGGTAGAAATAGATCAGTATGAATGCTTTGCAAGCTCAGGCCTTAAAGGTCCTATTGATTTAACCAGGGAGTTTGCTCAAAGGGGTTATCAGAATGTTCTTGATTATATAGCAAAGACCGCTCAGGATGGTAATATGATGGCTGCTATAGAAAGTGGGGGGAGAGCTATTCCTGAGATAGCTGCCAGGGATGCATATCCACAGCATGAGTTTGGAATGGTATCCATGCCATCGGCAAAGCCACAGATTACTGTAAAGGGATCTCTTGAGATTGAGCCTGAGAGAACAAGTGAGGGGGTAAATAACGGTGTTGATGGCGTTTATACGCCAGGAAATGTGGAAATCAGGTACACTCCTGACAAAATAAGGTTTTATATGGAGCAGTATGCTTCAGTTAACATAAAGTATGTTCCTGAAAATAAGGTAGACGAAAAGATCTGATAAAAATTATATTATTGTAAAATTATTGTAACGGGCTTTCATAAATGATAGAATAGTATTAATTATCGATAGCCCGACCTATTAAATAAGGAGGAAAGATCATGCTTCTTAATACCAAGCATTTCGGGCAGCTTGAAGTGGATGAAAAAGGGATTATTGATTTCCCGGAAGGATTACCTGGATTTGAGGATGCAAAAAGATTTGTTTTGATTGCCAATAGTGGAGAAGACTCAATTTTTCAGTGGCTTCAAAGCATAGACAACCTGGATTTGGCATTTGTGGTTATTGATCCTAAGATTATCAAGGATGATTATATTGTGGATGTTCCTGAGGAAGAGGTTGAAGAGCTTCAGATTGATGAGAGCAGCGAAACCATTGTGCTCTGCATTGTGGTTGTACCTGAAGATTTGGCTAAGATGACTGCAAATCTTAAGGCACCGGTAATAATCAACAATACCAGTAAAAAAGGAAAACAGGTAGTTTTGGACAATAATGATTACGAGATAAAGCACTATATAATGCAGGAGCTTAGACAAAGGGGAGGATGAACCTAGTGCTGGTACTTACTAGAAAGAAAGAGCAGTCTATTATTATTGGGGACAATATTGAGATTACAATAGTGGATATTCAAGGTGATCAGGTAAGAATTGGCATTAATGCACCCAAGAATATAACCATTCACAGGAAAGAGGTTTATCTGGAAATCCAGGATGAGAACAGGCGAGCCGCAGACTTTAAAGGTGTGGCAATTAATAGGATTCTTGAAAAAAGGGATAAATAGCAGGTTAGTACTTTTGTTACCAAGTTTTTTATAATCAAGACACATTTTGAATGATGTATAAGCATTATTTGAAATGTGTTTTTTATGTCTTGCTAGGAAATTTATAACTTGTCTAAATATTTTGTTAAGTAAAAAAGGAGATATAACGATATATATATTGAATGGATTCAATAAGTATTTAGCTAGGCTGGCCGGATAGCTGAATATTTACTTGGACAGTAAATTGGGAATGGATTCCCTAAAACAAACAAAAATCAAGGAGGAGTTTATTATGAGAATCAATCATAATATTGCATCGTTAAACACTTATCGTCAATTATCAAGTAACCAGACTACAGGTGGAAAATCTCTTGAAAAGCTGTCATCAGGTCTTCGTATAAACCGTGCAGGCGATGATGCAGCAGGTCTTGCAATCAGTGAAAAGATGAGAGCTCAGATAAGAGGTCTCGATCAGTCGTCAAGAAATGCCCAGGATGGTATTTCACTTATACAAACAGCAGAAGGTGCTCTTGCAGAAACTCAGTCCATACTTCAAAGAATGAGAGAGCTTGCTGTTCAGTCATCAAATGATACAAACGTTGATTCAGACCGTTCTGAAATCCAGAAGGAAATCAACCAGCTTTCTTCAGAAATAAACAGAATCGGTAACACTACAGAGTTCAACACCCAGAAGCTCTTAAGAGGTAAAGATGTAGCAGTAACTGAAACAGCAGCTGCAACAACTCAGCTTGTTAAGGGTGCTGCAGGTACTGTAACAGGTGATGTAAGTGCTCTCAGAGTAGATGCAAAGAGTGTTGCGGTTGGAAAGAGCTCAAAAACTGAGGTGCAGGCATCATCAGCAACTTCAAACGGCAAGTTTGCTGACGTAGTAGAAAACACTGCCAGCATTAAGGGTGTCAAGTCCACAGCAACAATTACTAATGGTATTACTTTTGAATCAGGTACAACAAATAATAACGCATTAAATACAAAGACAATAACAATGGCTCAGTCAACCACTGCCAATGCAGCATCTTCGCTTTCAATCGACGGCAGCGGTAACTATACCATTACAATTGGTGCTGATGCCAGCGGCAACTCCAAAGCTAATGACAGGGCAACCCTATTTAATGAGATAAAGAGTGCTTTGGATGCATATGAGTCAGGAACAGGATTTACCGCTACCAACCGGATAAGCGTTAAGGCTCCTTCCAGTTCGGCTGAATCTCTTGTTGACTTTACAGGAACCTATACAATGTCAGGTGGTATAAATGAGCAAGCTGGGGACTATACTCTTGCATTGTCAAATCAAATCAAAGAAGCCGGTGATACTGTAACAGTTGGAGGTAAGACCTTTACAGCTGTATTTGGAACAGCTGATACAGCTAAGGGACAGTTTAGTATAGGTGCTGATGCTGCAAATATAGCTGCATTAAATACTCAAGCAGCTAATTTGACAGCAACGCTTGCGGCGGATGCCGACCTTAAGGCACACTATACAATAACCAATCCGGGTGCTCCATCAGCTGACATACAGTTTGTAGAGAAAACGGGGCAGGCTACAGGAACAGCCCTTGCAAATGCAACTGTAAAAGGTGCAGGATCAAATGACAAGCTTATTATAACAAATGATGGCGGTAATAACTTCAACAAAGTGGTAATAGCTCAGGCATCAACATCTGCTGCGGCAGCAGGAACAGCTACAATAAGTGATGGTGCTAATACCCTTGATTTAAATACTGTTGCTACAGGTGCAAAATATGCAAGCCTACAGGTAAAGGTTGAAGCCAATACAGCAGCTACAGCAGGTGCAAGCTATAAGGACGGCGTGTTGACAGTAAAGCTGGGAACAACCGGAGCAAATAACACAGCAGCCAATATCCAGTCTGCTATCCAGGCACTGGGTACACAGGATGGCTTCGCATTTGGCGGTTTTACAGCAACCGGTTCAGCTGGTTGGGATGCTGCCAATAATACTGCTGGTAGTATAAACAATGCCAGCAAGGAGCAGTTCATAGCAGGTGCACAGGATGCAAGGGCAGCAGGAACTATGAGCGTTGAATCGAAAAATGGAGACCTGTACATCCACCTGGCCCATGACAATGCTTCAGAAAACACAGCAGCAAAAATACAGGAAAAGGTGCAGGCATTAGGTGTTCAAAAATACGCTGATCCTAGTGGGCAGTGGAAGCAAGTAGACTTTTCAAAGTTTACCTTTGAGGCACAGGGTAACTGGGATACTGCAACATTAGGAAACCAAATAACTAAGGGCACAGGGGTTCTTGCAGGAGGTACCGAAACCGTCAAGGGTCAATACTCATTCAGTGTTACCATGGGATTTGCAGCAGGTGATGTGGTTGAAATTAAAGGCCAGCAGTTTAAAGCTGTTGCCAGCGATGCTGATGCCACCAAGGGTGAATTCAATGTGGCAGGCGGAGATATTGCCGTTCAGGCAGCAGGCCTTATGGATGCCGCAAGTGTTAACGCAACTATAAAATCACAATATAATCTCTCCTTCGGATCATTAAATACAGAGATTGTACTTACTGAAAAAGCTCCTTCAGGAGTTGACCTTTCAGCTTCAGACCTCTCAGTGAAGAATGTAGGAACTCAGGGCAAGACATCAGTAGATATGTCTACAGTTCTTGATAACGGATCAAAATTCATTATAGATGGTGAAGAAATATCTGTTTCCAACAAAAATGAGCATTCAGGCTATAGTAACGGAACTGCCATCAAAGCTTCAGACAATTCAGCAGATCAGGCTAAAGCCCTTGCAAATGCAATTAATACAAACAGTAAGCTAAGTGCAAAATATGAAGCTTCGGTCGGAACAAACGGCAATCTGGAAATTACCCAGAAGACAGGTTCTGAAACAGCTCCCAAAATTACAACAAAGAACTCATCCAGCGGTGATTTTAAATCCAACTTCCAGGTTGGTGCAAACAGCGGTCAGAGCATGACCATCGAAATAGGTGATATGCGTGCCAACGCATTATCAGTAACCGGTGACGGTACTGTAGGTACTGTTAAGGCTAGCAATGGTGTAGAAGCAAGCTATGTAAAAACAGCTAACGTAACTGACGGAACAACAAATAAATCAGTGGAATATGCTTTGGATGTTTCATCCCATGAAAAGGCAAGTGCAGCTGTAAGCGTAATCAATGATGCAATAACTGCTGTATCTGCTCAAAGATCTCAGCTCGGTTCATTCCAAAACAGACTTGAGCATACAATCAACAATTTGGGAACAACTGCTGAAAACCTTACTGCATCCGAATCACGTATCCGTGATGTAGATATGGCGAAGGAAATGATGGAGTTCACAAAGAACAACATTCTAAGCCAGGCCGCACAATCAATGCTGGCTCAAGCAAATCAGCAGCCTCAGGGAGTATTGCAGCTCTTAAGGTAATATTGGGACTCTCAATTAAGGGTCAGGGGTATACCTCTGACCCTTTTTATATAAATGATTTGCCAATAAAATGAAAATAAATTTTAAACAAATTTAAATATATTAATACATAGAAGAGGTGGCTTATGAACGAGAGAAAAAGACCTGTTTTAGAGCCGCAGTATATGAAAAGGTTTCGCTGCATAGGTTCAGCCTGTGAGGATAGTTGCTGTAAAGGCTGGAGAGTTGATATAGATCATGAAACCTACAGGAAGTATAAAAAGGTTAAGGATGATGAGCTTACAGCTATGTTTGAATCATATATTCATAGAAACAGAGCTGATAATCACGCAGACAATAATTATGCCAAAGTGAAGCTTATAGACGATGCAAAATGCCCGTTCCTGACGGAGGAAAGCTTGTGCAAGATTCAACTTAAGCGGGGAGAGGAATATCTCTCTGATGTTTGTGCAACTTATCCTAGAAATGCCAATATTATCAACAATACATTGGAAAGGTCTTTAACTATGTCCTGTCCTGAGGCTGCCAGGATTGCACTTCTAGATCCAAAGGAAATGGAATTTGATGAGTATGAGGAAACTGTAAGCACAAGAAATATTGTAAAGATCAGCTTTAATACAAAGGATATAAAGTTTAACAATAAGCCATATAAGTATTTGTGGGAACTCAGAATATTTATTATAAATGTGCTTCAGGACAGAAGGATGAGATTATCTGAAAGGCTTATTGTTTTAGGGATGTTTTTTAACAAGCTTCAGGAATATTTAAACGAGAACAGGGTAGATGACATACCTGTGCTAATCGGAACATATGTGAACTACTTGGAAACAGATGCTTTTGGCGAAAGCCTTAAGGGAATTCCAGTACAATATAATATTCAGATGGAGCTTTTAAAGGAAATATCCGACAGACGGTACCAAATGGGTGTTAACAGTACAAGGTATATTGAGTGTTTTGCAGAATTTTTAAATGGAATAGAATACAGGTTGGAGGCAACCATTGAGGAAAATGGTGAGAGATACAGGTCTGCCTGGGAAGATTATTATGAACCCTTTATGAAAGAACGTGAGTATATCTTGGAAAACTATCTGGTAAACTATGTGTTTAGGACAGCGTTTCCCTTCTCCAATGAGAAAAATATTTTTGATATATATACCGTAATGGTTCTCCATTATGCACTTATTAAAATGCAACTTATCGGTATGGCAGGATTTCGCAAGGGGTTGACGGATGAATGCGTAGTCAAACTAATTCAGGCCTTTGCAAAGGCTGTCGAGCATAACAAGGTATTCATTAACGATATGGTGGACGTGCTAAGGAGGAATGGTTATAATACCATGACTTTTATGGCAATTTTGATAAAAAACTAATACAGTTGAAAAGTTTATATAAAAAATTGCTAAAGCACTAACTTATTTGACGCTTCAATGTCAAATAAGTTAGTGCTTTAGTTTTATGTTGTGATTTTGCTTTATAAACAAAAATACTTGACACTGTTTATTAATAAGTGTTAAATAAATATATAAATTAAATGTGATAATTCCATAGTTATAAAAAATAACTAAATTTTCACGCAATTCTTGCACAGCGGTTCGTTGTTCTATTCGTGAAGTAACCGGTTTATGGCAGTAATGGCAGTCTTTGATTTTGTTGTTAAGCAGAATTAATCTTAATTTGACAGAGCAAAATAATTAATGTAATCTAATCACTTTTGTACCTAAGAGAGGTTAATCAATGATTCGACTGGAAACTGCAGTAGTTACTACTTCACGTGCTGATTATGGCCTTTTATATCCTTTGCTTAATAAATTATGCCAGGACAGTTTTTTTAACTTGAATCTGATTGTTACAGGAAGTCATTTGCAGCCTGATTTTGGGAGTACATTGGATTATATTAAACAGGATGGCTTTTCATCTTTCCATGAGGTCCAAACTTATCTGGGACGTGATGATGAAAAGGGCACAACAAGTGCTGTAGCAAAAGGGATTACCGGGTTTTCGGATTTGTTTTCAAAAGAGAAATTGGATACCGTTATAGTGTTAGGTGACAGGTATGAGCTATGGTCAGTAGCTATTGCGGCAGTCATACACAGGATACCTATTGTCCATATCCATGGGGGTGAAACTACCGAGGGTAGCACTGATGAGGTTGTAAGGCATTCGGTAACCAAATCTGCAGCAATACATTTTCCATCCATACCCCAGTATGCCCGGAGAATTATTGCTATGGGGGAAGAACCCAAAAGGGTATTTACAGTAGGTGCTTTAGGTATTGATAATATAAAAAACATAAAGCTAATAGGTATTGATGAATTATCCCGTAAGCTGGAGGTTGATTTCAAAAAAGATGTGGCACTTATGACATTTCATCCTGTTACGCTGGATAGCTATGAGGAATCAGTGTTGCAGATAAAGGAACTGCTTGATGCCATGAATGAATTGAATTTTTTTACAGTTATGACAATGCCCAATGCAGATGCAGGAAGCAGACTGATATATAAATGCATGGAGGACTTTGCAAAAAAATATCCTGACAAATTTAAAATTATTAAAAATATGGGAAGTGAAGCCTATTTAAGTGCTATGAGTCATGCTGCCATTATGATTGGGAATTCTTCAAGCGGCATAATAGAGAGTGCATCTTTTAGACTTCCTGTAGTAAATGTTGGGGACAGGCAGGCGGGAAGAATGAAGCCTGATAATGTGATTGATTGTCCTTGTTATAAAGATGCAATCAAAGAAGCGGCTGGAAAGGCCATGTCGGAAGCTTTTAAAATAGGCCTCAAAAATCTCACTAACCCTTATGGTGATGGAGATACGGCAGATAAAATAGTTAAAATTTTAAAAGAAATTGATTTTAAAGAAAAGGAAAAGCTTATAAAGAAGAAATTCTTTGATATAAACTAACATGAGTTTTATTTAAAATTCCTTTAAGAAGGGGTGTGAAAACCAATGAATAAATCACCGGGATTTATTAAAGGAAAGAACAACTATGTGGTTTTGATGGCAGGGGGTAGAGGAAGCAGGCTTAGGCCTCTTACCAATGAAATCCCCAAGTCCATGTTGAAGGTAGGAAATAAGCCTATTCTTGAAATAATTATGGATCTATTTAAAGGGTATGGATTTAATAATTTTATTATATCTATAAATTACCTGGCAGATATGGTAGAGGGGTATTTTGGAGACGGAAGTGATTTCGGTGTAAATATACAATACTTCAGAGAGTCCAAAGGGCTTGGAACAGTAGGCTGCATAAGGCATTTGAAGAGGTACCTTATAGATCCTTTTTTTGTTATGAATGGAGATCTTCTTACCAAGCTAGATGTTGAAAGCATGCTAAGGCATCACATAAATAATAAATTTGATCTTACTATTGGAGTTAAGAAATATCAGTATACTCTTCCTTATGGGGTGGTAAATACCGAAGGCGGCAAAATTACTGGTATTGTTGAGAAACCTGTAGAGTCATGGCCGGTAAACGGAGGGGTCTACTGCTTAAAGCCCCAGGTAATTGATTTTATACCGGAAAACGGGCCTTTTGATATAACCTGTCTTATAGACAGTTGCATTAGGATGGGAGCAAACGTTGGGGCATACGAAATAAACGATTACTGGGTTGACATTGGGCAAATTGAGGATTATTACAGGGCTAACCTTGAGTATGACTATGTTTGCGGGAAACACAACGAGTATGAAGGAAGGTTGATTGATATTGGATTTAAGGGGTAAAAGCGTACTTGTTACGGGTAGTGAAGGGTTTATAGGGAGCCATCTTGTTGAGAAGCTGATTGAAAGGGGAGCAGAGGTAAAGGCACTGGTACAATACAATTCTTTTAATAGATGGGGATGGATAGACACTTTACCGGATAGCATTAAGCAGGAGATAGAGATTTTCCTTGGAGATGTGAGAGAATATGACAACATAAAAAAGGCTGTAAAAGGTCAGGAAATTGTTTTTCACCTCGCAGCACTTATTGCCATTCCCTATTCATATTTGTCGCCTGCGGCTTATATTAGAACCAATGTAGAGGGAACATTAAACGTTATGCAAGCCTGCTTGGATTTCGGAGTGTCGAAGGTAATTCACACCTCAACCAGTGAGGTTTATGGGACAGCAATGTATGTTCCGATGGATGAAAATCATCCTCTTCAAGCCCAGTCTCCTTATGCTGCCAGTAAAATCGGTGCTGACAAGATAGTTGAG
Organism: Pseudobacteroides sp.; assembly: GCF_036567765.1. Classification (NCBI taxonomy): domain Bacteria; kingdom Bacillati; phylum Bacillota; class Clostridia; order Eubacteriales; family Oscillospiraceae; genus Pseudobacteroides; species Pseudobacteroides sp. The sequence goes on along the minus strand of NZ_DATCTU010000104.1, from coordinate 102,675 downwards.
AGCCTGAACTTGTCGTTAGGGCTGCCTGTTACCACAATAAGGCCTTTTAATGCTTATGGCCCCAGGCAGTCAGCGAGAGCTGTAATTCCTACTATAATATCCCAGATTCTTTCGGGTATGGAAAGAATCAAATTAGGGTCCTTATTTCCATTAAGGGACTTTACCTACGTGAAGGATACCGCCGAAGGTTTTGTGAAGGCAGCAGAATCTGAAAGAAGCAGCGGACAAACAATAAATCTGGGTAATAGCAGTGAGGTATCAATCGGCCAATTAGCTCAAAAAATTATGGGTATCATGAATCGTGATATAGTTGTAGAAACTGATGAAGACAGGATCAGACCTCAAAAGAGTGAGGTAGAGAGGCTTATGTGCGACAATAAAAAAGCTGCGGAAGTCTTAGGCTGGAGACCTCAATATGATATTGATGCAGGCCTTAAGGAAACCATTCAATGGATGGAGTCCAATTTTCACCATTATAAGTCTGATATATACAATTTATAAAAAGAGGTTTGCCATGGGGAAGACAACTTGCAAAAGGAAACCTATCGTGCTTGTGGGGGCGGGAGGACACTCCCGGGTTATTATTGATATAATAAAAACATACTGCAGTGACCTGGATATAGTTGGTATTTTGGACAAGGATCCTTTGAAAAGAGGATGTCAAATTGATAACATATCAGTCATAGGTTCAGATGTAAAGCTTATTGAGCTTATGGAAGCCGGGGTTGGCAATGCCTTTATCTCAATTGGGCTTATAGACAATTTCAAGTCAAGGATGGATATTTATCATAACTTAAAAAACATGGGTTTTATGCTTCCCACTCTTATACACGGAAAAAGTGTTGTTTCAAAGGGTGTTCAAATAGGGTGCGGAAATGCTGTTATGGCATTGTCTGTGATAAATGCGGGAAGTAGGGTTGGAAATAATTGTATAATAAATACCGGAAGTATCATTGAACATGAAGCGACAATAGGAGATAATGTGCATATCGCACCAGGTGCAGTCATTTGCGGCCGAGTATGCATCGGAAGCAACTCTTTCATCGGTGCAGGTTCTACCGTTATACAGGGTGTCACAATTGGTGATAATGCAATTATTGGTGCAGGAAGTGTTGTAACAAGGGACGTTCCGTCTTTTTCCAAGGCTGTAGGTGCTCCTGCAAGATTGATATAAGGGTGATGATATATGTCGGTTTTTATTATAGCTGAGGCTGGTGTAAACCATAATGGAAGCCTTAATACAGCCATACAACTTGTGGATGCGGCAGTTGATGCAAGGTGCGATTCCATAAAATTTCAAACATTTAAAGCTGAAAAGCTGGTTACAAGAAAGGCTTCAAAGGCCGTTTATCAGGTGCAAAATACCCTCAAGCCAGGTACCCAGCTTGATATGTTGAAGGAACTTGAATTGGGGGAAGAAGAGCACAGGGTTCTCTTTGATTACTGCGGACAAAAGGGTATAAGCTTTATGTCTACTCCGTTTGATGAAGAATCTGCAGACTTTCTTGATGAGTTGGGAATGGAGATATTTAAGATACCTTCCGGTGAGATTACCAACAAGTTTTTTTTAAAGCACATAGCAAGGAAGAATAAACCCATTATACTGTCAACTGGAATGTCAACTTTAGATGAAGTAGAGGAAGCAGTCGAATGGATTTATGAGGAGGGAAACAGGAGTTTGGCACTTTTGCACTGTACATCCTGTTATCCTGCACAATATAAAGATGTCAATTTGAAAGCGATAGCTACTCTCAGGGATCGTTTTAATTTAAGAACCGGCTATTCCGATCATACCCTCGGGATTGAAACAGCAATCGGTGCGGCGGCCATAGGAGCTCAAATAATAGAAAAGCATATAACACTAGATAAAACTATGGAAGGACCTGATCACAAGTGCTCATTGGAGCCTTTTGATTTTTTCCGGATGGTCTGTTCAATAAGAAATATAGAGCTGGCATTGGGGGACGGAATTAAAAAACCTGTGGAGAATGAGCTTGAGATAAGGAATGTTGCAAGGAAGTATATTGTAGCACAAAAGCATATAATTAAAGGGCAAAGGATTACCGAAGACATGCTTTCATTCAAAAGGTCGGAATGTGGAATGGAGCCTAAGTATATTGACTTGATCTTGGGAGCATTTGCAGCAAAAGACATAGAAGAAGGCTGTACTATAAAGGCGGGAGACTTTTACGTGTAGTAAAGGAGAAAGAGTATGGACAACCTCATTCACTGTGTCATACCTGCAAGAAAAGGTTCAAAAAGGCTGAAGGGCAAGAATACCAGACTTTTTTTAGACAAGCCGCTGATTTCATGGACCATTGAGGAAGCTATGAAATCCAAAAATATTGGCAGTATAACTGTTTCGACTGATGATGAAGCTGTAATGGAAATAGCAAACAATTATGGGATCAGTATATTGCAGCGACCCCAAGAGCTTGCAGCAGATGATTCGACTACTTCAGATGTTGTGCTTCACTTTATTTCTGGTATGATGGAAAGGGGGGACGCGGTATCCCACATAATGCTTTTGCAGCCTACCTCTCCTCTCAGGACTGCTAAGCATATTGAAGAGGCTATAGATTACTACTTTTTCAATATAGATAAAATAGACTCACTCATATCCGTTTCAAGGTCTGAGCATCCGCCGTGGTGGAATAAAAAGATTGGGGAAAACGGACTTTTGACGGATGCATTCCCTTATGACAGATCAAAGTTTAATAAATCACAGGATTTTCCACGCACCTATATAGTGAATGGGGCTATATACATTGCAAAGGTTGATGAACTCATTATCCATAAGGGGTTTGAGACAGGTAGAATATTGCCCTATATAATGGAACGACAATGCTCTATCGATATAGATAACGAATTTGACTTGCTGCTGGCAGAGTTTATTGCAAAGGCATGAATAAAAAATTACTTCCGCTTTTGAGCGGGTGTTGACGAGTTAAGTCAACACATGAGCGAAATTTATAGCGGAAGTTGTTTTTTGATCATGACTAAGGCATGAATAAAAATCCAAAAAAATAAAAAAGGATGAATCAACATGTATGATAAAAGTATCAATATACCTGTAGATCAGAAATTTAATCAGTTTAAGAGCAAGTTTGCCTGTGAGTGGGAGGAGAGAAAAGGGGAGGAATATAAAAAATATAGAGATAAATGGGTTCAAAATCCAAAGAATTTTATTTTAGAAGACGGTCCAATCAATTTGGATATTGAAATAACCAACTGCTGCAACTTAAAATGTCCCATGTGTCCAAGGACTGCTATGATAAAGGATAATGTACAGGTTAGCGGGGGAAAATTTAATACCGGGTTTATGGACTTTTCTCTGTATAAAAGTCTTATTGATCAGGCAGATCAAATAGGGGTTAAGGCGGTTAAGCTTAATTGGCTTGGGGAACCCACAATGCACAAGGATGTTGTGAAAATGGTGGCCTATGCAAAGGATAAAGGCATTATAGATGTTCTAATGAATACGAATGGAGTGCTTTTAGATAAAGAGCTGGCGAGGGGATTGATTGAAGCAGGACTTGACAGGCTCCTATTTTCGTTTGATTCACCATATAAGGGAGATTATGAAAAGATTAGGATTGGTGCAGACTATGAAAAGGTTATGGAAAACATCAAATCTATTAACAAATTAAGAAATGAACTTCAAAAAGATAACCCACTGACAAGGGTTTCCATGGTTAGGATGAAGGAGAACGAGAATCAGTTCAAGGATTTTATGGAGCTTTTTAAAGAACATGTTGATATAGTGGCATGGTCGGAATATACCAACAAGGAAGAACTATTAAGAGACGAGATGAAAAGAATAAAAAGAGACAAAATTAAGAATTTTGCATGTGCCCAGCTTTGGCAAAGGATGTTTGTGTCATGGAACGGTAATGTAGTGGTTTGCTGTGCAGATGTGACGATGGAATATTTTGTAGGAGACGCTACCAAAGAAAAGCTTATTGACATTTGGAAAAATGATAGTTACCAAAATATAAGAAAAGTGCATATGTCAGGAAATTGTCAAAGCATATCTATCTGCAATAAATGTGATATGCCTGAGTTTTCAGAGGGAGGACAGAAATGATTCCTTTGAGCATACCGGAAATGACGGGGAAAGAGCTGTTCTACATTAAAGAGTGCCTTGATTCCGGATGGGTATCAAGTGCAGGACCTCATGTAAAGCTTTTTGAAGACAGGTTCAAGGACTATATCGGAGCCAAGTATGCTGTGGCGACTGTAAACTGTACATCCGCTCTTCATTTGGCTCTTATGTGTATTGGAGTAAGGGAAGATGATGAGGTTATAGTGCCCTCCCTTACCTTTGCTGCAACTGTAAATGCTATAAGATATTTGGGTGCTGAGCCTGTGTTTGTTGATGTTTGCAGGGACAGCTATTGCATGGAACCTCACAAGTTGGAAGAGCTTATAGGGGAAAAAACAAAGGCAATTATGCCTGTGCATTTGTATGGACAGACTGTGGAAATGGAATGTGTTATGGAAATAGCAAATAAATACGGGCTTAAGGTTGTTGAAGATGCAGCACAATCACTTGGCTCCAAATATAAGGGAATGAGCACCGGTACCATAGGGCACGCGGGGTGCTTTAGCTTTAACGGTAATAAACTCATAACCACAGGAAGCGGAGGAATGCTTGTTACCGATGATGAGGAAATTGCAAGCCGAGCACTATATTTGTCAACCCAGGCAAAGGACTTAAATCATAAAGGGGCGTTTTATCACAATGATGTAGGATACAACTACAGAATGTCCAATATAAATGCAGCTGTTGGATTGGGGCAGCTTGAGGATATTGAAAGAAGAATACAAATTAAAAAAAGCATATCTGATTTATATTACAAACATTTAACGGGAGTTGATAATATAGTGCTCCCCGTTAAAAAGACTTATTGCGATACTGTCTTTTGGTTATATCCAATTCTTGTAAAGTATGGAGCTAAATATGACAGGACAAGTCTTGAAGAAAAATTTTGTCAATCGGGAATTGAAACAAGAACTTTTTTTACACCTCTCCATCTTATGCCGCCTTATGTATCTCACAGACATGGAGATCTGGAAAACACCGAGTATATATCAATGCTTGGTTTAAATCTGCCAAGCTCCATAGGTATCGGAGATGATGAAATAATTAAGGTTTGCCGAATACTAAGGCATGAATGATTCAAGAAATATTGGAATAATGATTTTATTTAAATACCCTAAATCAAACATAACTATTTTCCGATATATTTAATGTAAGAACTTAAAGGCAAGTGTGTTTTAAATCATGGAGGGATTTGTTATGAAGATTGATGGCACGGATGCTACCAGTAGTGCAGTACCACGACAGCATGAGAATAACACAAACAGGACTGAAAATAAACTAACACAGGATTCCGGCCAATCTGCTTCCATTGACTTAAAGAGCTACATGAACATGTCAAGTTATGAGAAAAGCGAGCTGCCTATATCGGATAAAGTGGTGATTGAAGCAATAGAAAAAGCTAATAAAGCCATTTTAGGGTCAAACAGAAGCTTTGAGTTTTCAATACATGAGAAGACAAAGGCAATAATGGTCAAGGTAATAGACAATGAAACCCATGAGGTTATACGGGAGATTCCATCTGAAAAAATTCTTGATATGGTTGCAAATCTTTGGGAAGTGGCCGGCATCATGGTAGATGAAAGAAGGTAAGTGCTATGGCTGTAAACAGTGTATTCGGTTCTAACAGCAATTCCAACAAGCTAAGACTGACGGGTCTTGCTACAGGCCTTGATACTGATACTATTATAAGCAGTCTAATGAAAAGTGAAAAAGCACCTCTCAACAAAATTATGCAAAAAAGGCAGCTGGCAGAATGGAAAAGAGATAGCTACAGGGAGGTAACCAATCTTTTAAGAGGATTCAAGGATGAGTTCTTTGATGTGTTGAAGCCGGCTAGCAATATGTTGTCTCAAACAGGCTTGAAAAAGTTTGCGTCAACCAGCTCAGACAGTGCAGTTGTCACAGCTTTAGGCAGTTCTGAGGCCCAGGCTGGTGAACACAAAATTACAGTAACAAGGTTGGCGACATCAGCGGCAAAAGCAAGTGGTAGTACTGTAACACAAGCATTGGAGAGTACCGCTGCCATAACATCTGCCGATATTGCTAACGCTAGTGGAAAAAGCATAAAAATAGTATTGGATGGGGTTGCTAAGGAAATTAAGCTGGGGAACTATACCAGTTCAACAACTTTGTCAGAGTTTGCTTCAGATATTGAGAGTATTATAGGCAATGAATTCGGGGCGGGAAAGGTAAAGATAGATGTATCAGGAACCGGTAGTGATAAGCTTACCTTTTCTACAGCAGCTGGAGCAAGTAAGCTGACCCTTTCATCAGCAGCATCTAATGACGGGCTGTCAAGCTTCCATATAAACTCGGGAACATCCAACAGGTTAAGCTTGAGTGATACCCTGGCAACATTGAAGGACAAGCTCAAAACAACTTTTCAGTATTCGGAGAGCACAGATGGAAGTCAGAAGGTTACATTCAGCATTAATTCAAAGTCTTTTACATTTTCAAGCAATACAACTCTTTCTACGGTGTTGAACACCATCAGTAATGATACTGATGCCAAGGTTAAAATTACATATGATGATGTAACGGACAAGTTTACTATAGATGCAAAAAGATTAGGTGCAGGAAATAATATCAACATTAATGAAGCATCAAGTTCATTTTTAGCATCAATGAACCTTACTGATTTGAGGCAGGGGCAGGATGCAATTGTTGTTTTGGATGGTCAGACCATAACAAGAAGCAGCAATTCCATAACTTCAAACGGTGTAACATATAATCTTCTGAAGGAAAGCACAACTGAACAAACCATATCTTTAAAGACTGATACTGAAGCTGTATTTAACAATGTAAAGAATTTTGTAACTAAATATAATGACCTTATAGGCAAGCTTAATAGTAAGCTGACAGAAAGATACAGCAGAGAGTTTCAACCCCTTACTGAAGAACAGAAAGAAGGAATGTCTGAAGAACAGGTGAAAAAGTGGGAAGAAAGAGCTAAAACAGGTCTTTTGAAAAACGACAGTTATATTACAAAAGTGGTTGATAGTCTGAGAACTGCTCTATATGATAATATAAGCGGAATAACAACAAAGCTGACTGATATCGGAATTACCACAGGCACTTTTACAGATAAGGGTAAACTTATCATTGATGAAGACAAGCTAAAGCAGGCTATAGCGGCAAATCCCGATGGTGTAATGAACCTTTTCAGCAAGAAATCAGACAGTAATCCTTCTTACAGCCGCAATCTGACTGCTTCGGAAAAGAAAACCAGATATAATGAAGAGGGTATGGCACATAGAATTTATGACATCATAGAAGATAACATTTCAACGATCAGAGATTCTGAAGGCAAAAAAGGAATATTGCTGCAGGTAGCTGGGATTACAGGAGATACATCAGAGTATTCCAACACTATATATACACAGATTAGCCAGTATGATACCCAAATAGATAGACTCCAAGACAAACTGGCTGATAAGGAGAATAAGTATTATAAGCAGTATGCTGCACTCGAATCTGCCATATCCAAAATGAATAATCAAAGTAACTGGTTAATGAGTCAGATTAGTGGTAAATAATGGTTTCGTATAAACAAAAAATACCGGAGGGATTATTATGGTAATGAACAAAGCATCAGACCAGTATAAAGAGAACTCAATATTTACAGCTAGTCCGGAGGAATTGACACTTATGCTGTATAACGGACTTATCAAATTTATTATGCAGGCACAAATGGCAATAGATGAGAAAAATATTGAAAAGGCACATAATTGTATAGTTAGAGCAGAAAATATAATAGGCGAGTTTCAGGCAACTTTGGACCAAAAGTATGATATATCAAATAATCTGTATTTAATTTATGATTATATGAATAGAAGACTTGTAGACGCAAGCATAAAAAAGGACAAGGAAATATTAAATGAAGTTTTAGGCTTTGCAAAGGAACTTAGAGATACCTGGAGTCAAGCTATGAAAATGGCCAAACAGCAAATGCCCAAATCTCAACAAGTTGCAAAATAGGAGAACACTATGGATAATAACAATAGGATAACTGTAAATAAAAGCCCCAATACTTATGTTGAAAGGCTTTTGGAGATTACAGATGCTAAATATGCATGTTTGCAGGAAATGCTTGAGTTAACAGCTGAGCAGGCATCTGTTATAGACGAAGATGAAATAGAAAGACTTGAGAATATTTTAGATGAAAAACAAAGAATAATTGAAAAGGTTGACAAGCTTGATGATGAATTTGAGGTTTATTTTCATCGCCTTAAATCGGAATCCAGGATTAAAAGTCTTGAAGAGTTAAGCTCAAACGAAGTAAAAGGACTAAAGGAACTAAAAATCTCAGTATCAAATGTCATGGCAGTTTTAAAGGAATTATCGGATTTGGAGAAATCCAATAATTCAAGAGCAAAGAAGGCGTTAGAAGATATTGGCAATGGATTGAAAAATATAAATGTAGCCAAAAAAGTCAATTCCGCTTACGGAGCATTACCTATCCAAACCGAATCCTTTTTCATAGATAAAAAGAAGTAAAAGTTCCCTTAAAGCCAACATATGTTGGCTTCATTGCATTTATTGATGTATCTCACCACAGCTGCCAAGGCTGACAAAATCATTTCGTGATTTTCTTTAAAAAATGTGATATAATAATATTAGGTGGTTTTTTTTATACTCCACTGTACCCCACTGATAAAGGCAAACTTATCGAAAGGTAAGGACGCAAAGTCATGGGCCTTAAGCTAAGGGATGACTAAAAAATTACTTCCGCTTTTGAGTGGGTGTTGACGAGTTAAGTCAACACATGAGCGAAATTTATAGCGGAAGTTATTTTTGATCATGCCTAAGGGATGACTAGAATGGTATTTTAGTCACTAAATGCGATGGTTGCCAGATTACCGGGTGGAACATATCTTATTATTTAATCTAAAATTATTGTTCGTATTGCTCAGATCTGGTTTCCTTCCGATTGGAGGAGATTCTTCTATGAAATCCAAGTTCAATTTGTCGTGTTTTGTTATACTGGCAGTGATAGCAATATTTGTTGCTGTACCGGGGGTTGTTTATGCAGGTGATGACACAGCTGCTTCACCTGTGGACTTAGCGGAGAAGGTTAAATCGGCTATGCTTTTGAGAAATCCAACATACACAATACAGTATACAGGGGATGCAACAATAAAAAGCAATATCAAAAGCTTATTTAGCGATATTTTTAGCTCGGACGATTACCTTCACTACAGCACAAAAACGTATGGAGTTACCATCTATGGTATTACAGGAAATTTATCCATGAAGTTTAATTTTTCCTACTGGGAGTCAAAAGAGCAGTCGGATTTTGTTGAAAGTAAAGTTTCTGAGGTGTTAAATGAAATTATTACTCCTGAAATGAACGACTATCAAAAGGAAAGAGCAATTCATGACTGGATTGTAACTAATGTTGCCTATGATATTTCTCTTGGGCAGCATTCAGCATATGCAGCTCTCGTCTCACCTTATAAAACCGTATGTCAGGGTTACTCCCTTCTAGCATATAAAATGCTTAACGAGGTAGGAATAGAAACCAGAATAATCGAAGGAAAGGCAGGTGGGCAAAGCCATTCATGGGTTTTGGTAAACTTAGATGGAGCCTATTATCATCTTGATCCCACTTGGGATGATCCTGTACCCGACGTTAAGGGAAGAATTAAATATGATTATTATAATTTAACGGACGAAGAGATAAAATCTAACCACTCGTGGACTAAATCCTACCCAAAAGCTGAGAATTCTTTTGTAGATATCCTTAAATCAAAAATGGTAAGTGATGCTGAGAACTCTAGTGTTTATGAGACCATTATAAGCGATTTAGGTCTTCAGTTTACAGATGAGTCTTTGACCGTATCAAATTCTTTGGGATTGAACTCAAAAATACAAGAGGCTATCGTAGAAGAGAAAACATCAATAAAGGTTAGGTATACCGGATTATCTATTGCTACAGATATCAAGGAAGCATTCAAGGGCATCAGTAATGTGAAAACATACAGCTATACATATACTGATTATGTTCGTACTCCACAGGTTGGAGATGTGATTTTGGAATTAAACTTTTCATACGAACCTCAGGTAAATATAACAGAAATATCATTGAACCAGAGCTCTATTTCCATTGATGTTGGAAAATCCTCAACAAAGCTTATACCAACGATTAATCCTACTACTTCAAGCAATAAAAGTGTTATATGGTCTTCATCAGATATAAGTATAGCAACAGTTACTGATGGGATAATTAAGGGAATTTCCGGCGGTAATGCGACAATTACTGTGAAAACTATTGACGGTGGAATTGAGGCAGATATAGATGTTACGGTTACTGTTCCTGTTGCAAGGATAAAGCTTGATAGGGCATATTTGCAGCTTAAAGTGGAAAGTGAAGATGTGGTTCTGAAGACTTCTGTTTTTCCTGAGGATGCCACAGATCAGGATATTGTGTGGAGCAGTAATAGCCAAAATGTAGCTGTGGACGAAAATGGAACGGTACATGCTGTTGCACCTGGAAAGGCAATAATTACAGCAACATCAAAAAGCGATCCGGCCAAAAAAGCCACCTGTACAGTAGTAGTTCCTGTAACGGTAACTGAGGTATCCTTTACGAAGGATAAAATAACTTTAAAGCTTGGACAGGCACCTGTAAAGCTGATACCGATAATATTGCCGTCAAATGCAGTTATAAAAGCAGTTACATGGTCATCGAGCGATGAAGCTATTGCTACAGTAAGCAGAACAGGAAATCTGATAGCAGTGTCCGAAGGTACTGCAACTATAACAGCCACCTCAGTTGACGGAAACAAATCGGGGGCCATGGAGGTTACAGTAATAAGAGGTGTTATCAGTGTTACCCTAAATAAGAAATTTGCTACACTTAAAATCGGAGACCCTGATTTGAAGCTTGAAGCGGCAGTCTTGCCTGAAAACGCTACAATAAAGGATATACAGTGGACAAGCAGCAATCCTGCTGTGGCAACTGTAGACGAAGAGGGTAATGTCCATGCCGTATCACCCGGCAAGGTAACAATTACTGCATCGTCAAAGCAGGACGGGACAAAGAGATCTGTATGCACAATAACTATTCCTATTCCGGTATCAGGTATAAAGATCTCATCAGCAGTAAGCACATTAAAGGTTGGTCAAATAGGAATAAGGCTTTCGCCTGCTATTACACCTTACAATGCAGCCAATAAAAAAGTAGAATGGGAAAGCAGCAATTCATCTGTATTAACGGTTAGTGCATCAGGGGTGATCACTCCCCTAAAGGAGGGAACTGTGACAATTAGTGCAACTACAGTTGACGGCAGGTTTGTGGATTCCATTACCATTAATGTTGTGTACCCCGTATCTTCAGTTAAATTAGATAAGGTTACTGCAGTAATAAAAGTTGGTGATGCTGATTTGACTTTGAATGTAACGGTATTACCTGATAATGCAACCAGTAAGGAAGTTGCATGGACAAGCAGCAATCCTGCTGTGGCAACTGTTGATGAGAATGGGGTAGTACATGCTGTTTCCTCAGGCAAAACAGTAATAAGTGCCATATCCAAGCAGGACTCTCTTAAAAAAGGAATTTGCACCATTACAGTTCAGTAATGCTCAATATGACATATGGGCTGATGTAATATCACAAAGTGATTTTAAATCAGCCTCTTCCTAGACATAAAAAAAGAGGTTAGTCTTTGCGACTAACCATGTAAAGGGGGTCAAAATGTATTTTGTGAGGTCCTTATTATTATTGACGGATATGAGAGTTTTATACAGTTCATTATAAAAAATTAAAAAAATTTTTTTACTATTTCGCTTATTATATCTTCAATATCTTTATCGCAGCATTTTATAGTTAAATCACTATATTTTTCATATAGTGGTTTTCTTGTGCAGTAAAGACTTTCAAGACTTTGGTCCGGCCCCATTGCTATACCCCGGGTCTTTATATTTTTAATCCGCTTTTCAATAATTTCTAAAGGAAGATCAAAGTACACTACAATCCCATCTTTCTTTAAATGAGTCATGGATCTTTCGCTGTAAACCACACTTCCTCCTGTAGCTATAACATGATTTTTAAAATCAGTCTCAAGTATAATGCTCTCCTCTAAAGATAAAAAACCGTGTATCCCTTTTCTCTTTATAATGTTTTGCAGATAATCGTTTTCCTTTTGTTGTATAAGCAAATCTGTATCAATAAAGGGTTTATTTATTGTTTTGGCAAGTAAAACCCCTATAGTGCTCTTTCCGGAACCGGGCATTCCTATTAGTACAATGTTTTTATCCTTCATGTCAGCTTCCTTTCATAATCTATATGTTTTGAAATAATAACTAAATTCCTTATATTTTATCATATACTTGACAATAATAAATAACAATAATACTTTTTGGGAGGTAAGGATTTGGAAAATAATAATAATGAACCGGCTATGGTAAACATGGATATTGATTCAACACTTGAAGAGTTATCAAGTGGATTAAGAGTGGGTGAAACTTTGGTGCTGGATTTAGAAGACGACAACCAAAATCAGACAGACGTGATTTATGATACGCTGGTACTTAAGGGATTTAGCGTTATAGGAGACTTTATAAAAGGTAAAAGCATAATTATTATAAATAAAAATAAAAACCTTAATTTCTAATACCATGCCCAAACTATCTAAAAATTACGGGGATCATACTTTTTATACTTGGAATAACTGCTGCTGACGTTTAATTTATTGTTATCAAGTATATTCGTAAATTTCTCAAGCATTTCCTTGTCAGAAACTTTTTTTAGTGCGGCAGCCATAAGTGATTGAAAATCACTGCCTTCTTCAGGGTATGTAACAGTTGTGCAAAAGAATAAATCATTAAACTTCAAATTGATTTCAGAAAGGCTTTCGTCTATATTTGCTGCAATCTTTGTATTTACAACCTTTGCACCTGATAGGTTTGTATTGGGCAGTACAATGATTATATCCTTATTGTTTAAAATAGCGTAGTCTGTTATACGAAGTGACTGCTTGACCTTAACTATAGCTGTAGAATATGCTTTCTCCTTTAGTTGGAGATTTTCGATATAATTGCTGCTGCTGCCTAAAAGCTTTTCTTCTGTTGATTTAACCATAGTTATAAGCACGATTGACAGGTGCTGCTTGGTTCGCTTGGACATATAGATATCCTTTGCAAAATACTCTTCAAAAGACATAATTATTTTGGCGGATTCATTCACTATGTATTTAAATTTAGCCTCGATCCTTACCATGCTGCGTATTGAGCTTTGAAGCCTTGAAGGGTTGACGGGTTTCTCCATATAATCGCTCACTGAATATTTATGGACTGCATTTTTTATTTGAGGGTTATTGGGTTTTGTAATTACAATGATTGGCAGGGATTTAGTTTCAGGGCTGCTTCTGATGGATGAGATCAAAGAGAAACTTTCTTTTTCCATAGGATAATCAATCTCTATAATAACAAGAGAAAAGCTTACAAGTGAATCATGCATGTAATACAACTCCTGCACGCTTTGAACTTCTGTTATTTCAAAGTTTCCGATTTCAGAAATTATGTATTTGATTTTTTCTCTATCAAGCCTGGATTTATCAAGCAATAAAATTTTACCGTCCATAAAACCTTCCCATTTGCCAAATTCAAAGTGTTTATAATTACCTTTCATATATATCGGCAGATATCGGGATTAAAATTACAGTAAAATTTGAAAAGGTAACAAACTTTTGAATAATTCGCTACCTTTTCATTAATTATTTATATTTATCAGTTATTACCAAGTAGCATCTTTATTGGGGAGAACCATAGAAAACAATACCCTTACTTGAATCTATAGTAACAACAGAACCGCTCTTTAGAATCTTGGTTGCGTTTTCCGCTCCTACAACAACAGGTATTTCAAGAGTCAGACCTATCGTGGCAGCATGTGAACCTTCTCCGCCTTCTTCGACGATTATTCCTGATGCTCTCTTTAGAAGCGGAAGCATTTCATTGTTTGTATAAGGTGCAACTATAATATTCCCGTCTGTGAAAGTTTTTTCAGCTTCCTCTATTGCCCTCACAACACAAAGCTCCCCTGTTGTCTGTCCCATATTTATACCAGTACCCTTAACCAGAACCCTGCCTACTATGTGTACCTTTAGCAGGTTGGTGGTACCGCTGACTCCTACTGGTATACCGGCGGTTATTATTACCAGATCTCCGTTCTGAACCTTGCCTGATTCTATTGCTTTTTCCACACCCACATCAAACATCTCATCAGTTGTGGAAACTTCAGGAACCAAAAATGGTATAACTCCCCAAGACAGAGCGAGCTGACGCTGCACCTTGGGATAGACTGTAGTAGCTATTATCGGACAAGCAGGTCTGAACCTGGAAATCATCCTGGCTGTTCGGCCTGAATGGGTCACGGTAATTATTGCCGATGCATTCAGGTCCATGGCAGTAGTACATGTTGCATGGCTGATTGCATTGGTTGTGCTTGAAGCCATAGTGTAGTTCATGCTGGAAAACCTTTTCCAATAGTTCATTGAGTTTTCTGCTTTTTCTGCTATTTTGCACATGACCTCAAGGGCTTCTATAGGATATTTTCCTGATGCGGTTTCTCCTGACAGCATTATGGCACTGGTGCCGTCATATATGGCGTTTGCTATGTCGCTTGCCTCTGCTCGTGTAGGTATTGGATTTCTTATCATCGAATCAAGCATTTGGGTTGCTGTGATAACAGGTTTACCTGTCCTATAGCATTTTTCTATTATGCTTTTTTGAACAATGGGCACTTCCTCTACAGGGATTTCAACTCCCATATCTCCTCTGGCTACCATTATGCCGTCAGACACTTTTATGATATCGTCAATATTTTTTATACCTTGGCGGTTTTCAATCTTGGCTATAACGTTGATATCCTGGCCTCCGTATTTTTCAAGAAGCTTTTTAATCTCCACGACATCCGATGCTTTTCTGACAAATGATGCAGCAACAAAATCTACATCATTTTCTATTCCAAACTTTATGTCTTCAATATCCTTTTGGGTAAAAGCTGGAAGCCGGATTTCAACCTCGGGTACATTAACTCCTTTTCTGTTGCTTATAACACCACCGTTTACAACGGCACAATGAATGTCCTTGCCCGTTACTTCTTTTATTTCGAGTTCTACAAGCCCGTCATTTATAAGGATCCTTCCGCCTTTGAAAACATCCTTGTATAAGTCCTTGTAGTCAATGGAGACTTTAGTGTTATCTCCAATTATGTCTTTATTTACCAGAACAAAACTGTCACCTTCCTGCAGTGTAACTTCACCCTTTTCGAAGGTTCCTATTCTTATTTTCGGACCCTTCATATCAAGTAAGAGTGCGACAGACATTCCTAACTCATCCCTGACCTCTTTAAACAAATTGATTCTTTTTTTATGATCTTCATGGGTTCCGTGGGAAAAGTTCATTCGTCCAACATTCATGCCGGTTTTCATAAGCTGACGAAGCATATCCTTACTGTCAACAGATGGACCTAGAGTACATATAATCTTTGTTCTTCTCATAAATCATCATTCCTTTCGGTTTAAAGCAAAAACTATGAAAATTACTATATAAAATCAATAAAAAATGATTGAAATAGATATTTAGTTTTAACCCTTATTACCATTTTATGTATTAAAAAACGCAAGGCAAAAGAAAATGCCTTACGCTATTAATCGCCACAACTATTAATACCGACAAATCTAAAACAAAGGGCAATATTTCTCTTTTTCTTTACCCAATCTTTAATATATATTATTATTGTTCAAAAATCAAGAACAAAATCGGTTGCGGTTTTGCAACCTTGACACCCAAATATATTTAAAAGGTTGACAAGAAGGAGTGATACATAAAAATATGTAACAATTTGGCCGATTATGTTATAATATAAATAATTTGCGGTAGGTTTGTAAAACTAAAGAAAATTATTAATGGAGGATGATTCTAAGAATGATTAAAAAGGCATTAATTGTAAGTTTATTATTAACCTCAGTTTTTACGGGATGCAGTTCCGATAAGATTTCAAACGACTCAGATAATAGTGCTGGACAGCCATCTGCTATTTCTTCACCGGCAGATCCTAGTCCCTCTGCAGCGTCACCATCTTCAGCTGCAAGTAAGCTGGAAATAAATAAGCCCTCAAAAATTGATCAGTTCAGTGCACCTGAAAAAAACGAAACAATTGCTATTATGAAAACAAATATGGGTGATATAAAGATTAAGTTTTTCTATGAGGTGGCACCAAAAGCTGTAGAAAACTTTTTAACACATGCCAAGAACAAATATTACGATGGGTTAAAGTTCCACAGGGTTATCAAGGACTTTATGATTCAGGGCGGGGACCCTATGGGCAACGGAACAGGAGGGGAGAGCATCTGGAACAAGCCATTTGAGGACGAGTTCAGCGATAAGGTTCATAATTACAGGGGTGCACTTTCCATGGCTAACAGCGGACCCAATACAAACGGAAGTCAGTTCTTTATAGTACAACTGAACAAAGTAGATGACAACTCCGTTCAGTTTATGCAACAAAATAACGTTTCTGAGGAAGTTATAAACCAGTATAAAAAGGTAGGCGGTACCCCATGGTTGGATAACAGACATACAGTTTTTGGCCAGATATTCGAAGGTATGGATGTGGTTGACAAAATTGCAAATGTTAGAGTGGTTAAAGAGTCCCAGCCTATGGAGGAGGTTATAATCAACTCCATCGAGGTTACAACTTATAAATAAGCAGCTTATGAAGTTTATATATCATATTTAGTCATGACTTAATAAAAGGCCATCCTTATAATATTAATCATTTTAATATAAATAAGTTGGTCTTTTTTTATTGTTGCAAAATTACAAGTGATTTTGGTGACCAAAATATATTTAAAAAATTTTCAATATTATAAGACATTTTTAAAATATAATCGTAACTATTGATAGAGGTTATTAAATATTTACACACATGGCCTTGGAACTATCTATATTAAAAGTGTTAATAATCTTACATTTGGCGAAGCAAATAACGAATGGTTCAACGGGATTTGCGACAGACGAATGTAATAGATTTATCACTTTTAATCTATAGCAAATAAATTAGTGTTGTTACTTAAGGGAGGAGTATATAAATGGTAAAAAAACTGTGCTGTTCTAGAAATAATAAAGTAATTTCCGGAGTTTGCGGTGGTATTGCGGAATATTTTTCAACAGACCCTACAATTGTAAGGCTTGTATGGGGGGCAACATTTTTCCTGGGAGGAACAGGATTTATAGCCTATATTGTGGCTGCAGTCATAATGCCTAAAAGCGACTATGACAGCGGCAGTCAATCTAATCACAGCACCCATGTCAATGAATTCAGTTGCCCCGGACAAAGTGAGTCTGATAAAGACTTTACTGTTAAAACAGGACGGAACGAGTTTGATGACGGCTATTACACAAGGAACAAACCTGATAAAAATATTTTTGGAATAATACTGATTCTATTGGGAGCATTCTTTTTATTAAAGGAGTATATAAGGATAGATGATAAATTAGTGGTTCCTCTTATGTTGATAGTAGTCGGGATGGTGTTCATATTTAGGAGCAGGAGGAGATTTTGATGAAAACAGGGAAAATAGGGCTGGGAGTTTTTTTGCTAGCCATAGGAATTATATGGATTTTAATAAGCTTTAATGTCATCAGCTTCAGTTATGTTACGACTTTTTTTATATCGGCTTTTAAGCTGTGGCCGCTTATTCTGATTTTTATAGGAGTAAACCTGGTATTCAAATATAATTCTGCTGTAAAAACAATATCCTGGATTTTGTATTTTAGTATAGTATTGTCTTACGGCATTATAGCAAATCCTAAAATTGGTTTTGAGGGCGTCAAAATTAATCTGGATCTGGGTAATAGAAGGAATGAAAATTATGTAAAGTATAGCGAAAAGATCAAGGAAGCCACAAAAAACGGTAAAATAGATATCTCACTAGGGGCAACTAAAATCAATTTGGACGGCAATACCAAGGAGTTATTTTCTGCAGATGTTCCGGAAAGCGTTAAGCTCAACAAGGTAGATTATTCAAATAATGATAAAGATGTCAAAATAGACTTGAATAAAAGCCATTATTTTGATTTCGCAAGCAAAACCTGCAGCTTCAATTTAAATAAAAACGTACTTTGGGATATTGATATGAACACAGGTGCCATAAACGGTACTATGGACATGACAGACATTAAGCTCAAAAAGCTGGATCTGAATATAGGAGCTTCAAGTATAGATATGAAATTCGGTTCGGGTTATGATAAAACAAAGGTTGATATTAATGCGGGAGCTTCAAACATAAATCTTACTGTTCCAAGGTCTTCAGGTATACGCATAAAAATAAGTAAAATTACCAATCATACAAATCTGGATAGTTTGGGATGGAATAAAAATAAAGATGTGTATGAGTCTCCTAATTATGACAAAGCGGAGTCTAAGATAGATATGGAAGTTCAAATGGGAATCTCAAACTTTAATGTGTACCTGTCTGAATAATTTTCTTAAAATATTGGCAATATACGTTGATATTTATTAAAATAGTATTTATACTATATTAAAAGCATTATTATCTGTTACATTTGCCGGATGCAGACCGTATTGTCTGAATCAGACAAATGTAACAGATTTTAGTTGGTTAAATAATTTTCAGTGAATTTTAGCACTTTTTATATAGGAGGAAAGACATGAGTGATAATGATGCAATAGCTTATTCAAATTTCATTCAGGATATTATTACTGATGATTTAAACACAAACAAAAACGGCGGCAGGGTGGTTACAAGGTTTCCGCCCGAGCCCAACGGTTACTTGCATATAGGCCATGCAAAGTCAATATGCTTAAATTTCGGACTTTCAATACAGAATAAAGGAAAATGTAACTTAAGGTTTGATGATACCAATCCCGTCAAAGAGGATGTGGAATATGTTGATTCCATTCAAAGAGACGTTAAGTGGCTGGGCTTTGATTGGGACGACAGAATGTATTATGCTTCGGATTATTTCGAAAGTATTTATAAGTATGCCATAGAACTTATAAAGCTTGGCAAAGCCTATGTCTGTGACCTTACTGCAGAGCAGATCAGAGAATATAGGGGTACCCTCACTGAACCGGGTAAGAACAGTCCTTACAGAAATCGTTCTGTTGAAGAGAACCTGGAATTATTCGAAAAGATGAAAAACGGGGAGTTTGAAGATGGAAGCCGTGTGCTAAGAGCTAAAATAGATATGTCTTCGCCAAATTTAAATATGAGAGATCCTGTTATGTATAGGATACTTCATGCAAATCACCACAGATCCGGTGACAAGTGGTGTATTTATCCCATGTATGACTTTGCACATCCAATATCCGATGCTCTAGAAGGTATAACTCATTCAATTTGTACGCTAGAGTTTGAAGATCATCGCCCGTTATATGATTGGTTCTTGGAAACACTTAATTTTAAGGATAGGCCAAGGCAGATAGAGTTTGCCCGCTTGAACCTTACTTATACTGTTATGAGCAAAAGAAAGCTTTTGGAATTAGTTAAAAACTCATATGTTTTAGGTTGGGATGATCCTAGAATGCCGACAATATCCGGTATGAGGAGACGTGGATACACACCTGAGGCAATAAGAGATTTTTGTGAGCGTATAGGGGTGGCAAAAACATCAAGCACAGTTGATGTTGCTCTTTTAGAGCACTGTATAAGAGAAGACCTGAATACCAAAGCCAAAAGAGTGATGGCTGTGTTAAGACCCATCAAGGTTGTATTGGAAAATTATCCTGACGACCAGGTAGAGTGGTTTGATGCAGAGAATAATCCTGAGGATACTAATGCAGGAACCAGGAAGGTTCCATTCTCCAAGGTTGTTTATATTGATAGGGATGACTTTATGGAAGATCCCCCAAAAAAATACTTCAGGTTGTTTCCAGGATCTGAGGTAAGGCTTAAGCATGCATATTTCATAACATGCAAAAGCGTTGTGAAGGATGAAAAAACTGGAGAAATAACAGAGCTTATCTGTACCTATGATCCAGAATCAAAGGGAGGTAACTCGCCAGACGGAAGAAAAGTAAAGGGAACCATTCAATGGGTTTCTGCCAAACATGCCATTGACGCCGAAGTAAGGCTTTATGATCAGCTCTTTGCAAGTTCCAATCCTGACGAAAGTGAGAGCGGAGATTATAAAGAAAACCTTAATCCTAACTCATTGGAGGTTTTATACAATTGTAAGTTAGAGCCAGGACTTAAAGATTCCAAGCCTGAAGACAGGTACCAATTTATACGAACAGGATATTTCTGTATAGATTCAATGGATTCAAAGGAAGATAAGCTGGTATTTAATAGAATAGTTGCACTTAAAGATTCATGGGCAAAGGTACAGAAAAACCTGTAGCATACACCATAATTTCCTAGACATTAAAAAGAGCTGAACACAGATTGTAAACTATGAAAAGTAAGGTGCTTCAGCTCTTTTTATATAAAACCCATATGGAATAAAAAATATTTGTATTAGGGGTTGACAATTAAGTGACAACTATGTATAATAACCTTTGCAGGTTGGATTTGCGGGTTTAACTCAGCGGTAGAGTGTCACCTTGCCAAGGTGAAAGTCGCGAGTTCAAATCTCGTAACCCGCTCCACATGTAGAAGAGATCAGTCTTGCATTGATCTCTTAATATGCGGGTGTAGTTCAATGGTAGAACCTCAGCCTTCCAAGCTGATTGCGTGGGTTCGATTCCCATCACCCGCTTTAATACAAAAGACAGTTCAAGGAATTATCCCTGGGACTGTCTTTTGTATTATCTGCGTTTTTTTGGACAAAATCAAATACATAAATTAAAAGTATTTACTAAAAGTAATATTATAAATTAATCAAATAGAATGCCTGCTGTATTTATACTATTATGCATAATTTTAATAGCAGAAAACATATATATATTTGTCAATATTTTATCAAAGTTTTGAATTTAGATATTGAATAATATATTTTTGCATATTATAATGTATACTGGCTGAATTTTTATAATATTTTCCCTCAAGGGGAAAATTTCATATAAAAAATTTAATTTATAATATCAGAGGGAGGACGAAACGAAATGAATTTTAAGTTCACGAAGATGGCAAAGGCGTCATTGGTAAGCTTAATCAGCTTGATGATTGCCATTTTTTTGCCCTGTATGGCTATTGCGAGTGAAGCAGATTTAGTTACGCCCGAGTTTACAAGCGGTCAGAATAACTTGTTATACGCCGGTTTTGTTGTTTGCTTTCTCGGTTTGTTGTTCGGAGTATATCAGTTTGCTAGGGTAAAAAATCTTAAGGCTCATAAGTCAATGCTTGATGTAGCAGGCACAATTTATGAAACATGTAAGACCTATTTAACACAGCAGGGTAAGTTTCTTGCTATACTCTTTGTATTCATAGGTGCATGTATTGCCTTCTATTTTGGGATTCTTGAAGGAATGGGTGTAGGAAAAGTTGCATTCATACTTGGATGGACTGTAGTTGGTATATTGGGTTCTTATGGTGTTGCCTGGTATGGTATACGTATGAATACTCTGGCAAACAGTAGAATGGCATTTTCCGCCCTTGAAAGAAAACCTTTAAAGCTCTTGAACATACCTCTTGATGCAGGAATGAGTATCGGAGTTGTGCTTATCTGCGTAGAGCTTCTAATGATGCTTATTATATTGTGTTTTGTTCCTAATGAACTTGCAGGTGCAAGCTTTATCGGATTTGCGGTAGGTGAATCATTAGGTGCATCAGCTCTTCGTATCGCTGGTGGTATCTTTACAAAGATAGCAGACATCGGTTCCGACCTTATGAAAATTGTATTTAAGATAAAAGAAGATGATCCCCGTAATCCTGGTGTTATAGCTGACTGTACAGGTGATAACGCGGGTGACAGCGTTGGTCCTACAGCTGACGGTTTCGAAACCTATGGTGTAACAGGGGTTGCTTTGATCTCATTTATACTCCTTGCCGTTGGTTTTGCATTCCCTGATAAAAAAGAAATTATCCAAGGCAGTCTTCTTGTTTGGATATTCGTAATGCGTATATTGATGGTTATTACATCGGTTATTTCCTTCTTTATAAACAAAGCGATTAGCTCTGCTTTATATTCTAAAAAAGACGATTTCGATTTTGAACAGCCGCTTACAAACCTTGTTTGGATAACATCAATACTATCAATAATTGTAACTTTCGTAGTAAGCTACCTGATGATCGGTCCCGGTACTGAAGTTGCAGGTATTACTGCAAATTCAGGCAAGCTATGGTGGGTTCTTTCCATCATCATAAGCTGCGGTACTTTGGGAGCTGCTCTTATACCTGAATTCACAAAGATATTTACAAGCCCCAAATCAGCTCACGTTCAGGAAACTGTTACATCTTCAAGAGAAGGTGGAGCTTCCTTGAATATTCTTGCAGGGCTTATTGCAGGTAACTTCAGTGCTTTCTGGAAGGGTATGGTATTCTTTGGCCTTATGTTCTTGGCTTACTTTGTTAGTAATCAAGGATTAGCGGATATAATGATATATCCTTCTATCTTCGCTTTCGGTCTTGTTGCATTCGGGTTCCTCGGGATGGGACCTGTTACTATAGCTGTTGACAGCTATGGACCAGTTACTGACAATGCTCAGTCAATCTATGAGCTTTCACTTATTGAGTCAATACCTAATGTTGATAAGCAGATCGAAAAGGATTTCGGATTCAAGCCTGACTTTGACAAGGCAAAATATTACCTTGAAGCAAATGACGGTGCAGGTAATACATTTAAAGCAACTGCAAAGCCGGTTCTTATCGGTACTGCTGTTGTTGGTGCTACAACAATGATATTCTCGCTGATACTTGTTATCAAGAGTGCATTGGGTGTTGAGCCTGAGACTATATTAAACATATTAAACCCATTCACCATATTAGGCTTCCTCTGCGGTGGAGCTGTAATCTTCTGGTTTACAGGTGCGTCAACTCAGGCGGTTTCAACTGGAGCATACAGAGCTGTTGAGTATATCAAAAAGAATATAAAGCTTGACGATAAAGCCAGCCAGTCTGCTGCTACTGAAAAATCAAAGGAAGTTGTTAAGATCTGTACACAGTATGCTCAAAAGGGTATGTTCAATATATTTATTGCAATATTCTCTTTCGCACTTGCTTTTGCATTTATTTCCGCTCCACAAGGCGGTGACAACAAACCGGTAGCATTCTTCGTTGCTTACTTAATATCAATAGCTGTATTCGGTTTGTTCCAGGCAATATTTATGGCTAATGCAGGCGGATGTTGGGACAATGCAAAGAAGGTTGTTGAGGTTGACCTGAAAGAAAAAGGAACTGAGCTTCATGATGCTACAGTTGTTGGGGATACAGTAGGTGACCCATTTAAGGATACATCATCAGTTGCTTTGAACCCAATAATCAAGTTTACAACTCTGTTTGGACTCTTAGCTATGGAAATTGCAATATCGGATCATTTCAGAGACTATGCTCCAAAGGTTGGTATTGTATTCCTATTAATTGCTCTTGTCTTTGTATGGCGTTCATTCTATGGAATGAGAATTACTGCAAAGAAAAAATAATAAAATTGATTAATTAAATATTCACGTTTTATATAACAAAAAGAAACCACAATTTAATTACGTGTGGTTTCTTTTTTTATACTCTTATTATATAATAATAACAAAATGCCTTAGAGCATAAATGAGGTTTGCCTTAGAAAAATATAAAAATATATAGATTAATTACTTTTAACCTAATATTATGGAGGAGATATGGACGAGAAAGTATTTTCAGTAACCTTAAAAGAAATTATGGAAGAATTTCAATTGGAACCGGTACTTGAATATGATAATCTCGAAGATATACTGGTTGTAGCTTCGGATGTAAACAGACCGGGTTTGCAGATGACAGGGTACTTTGAACACTTCGACAGTGATAGGATTCAGGTTGTGGGCAACGTTGAATTTGCGTTTTTAAAGGGCCTTTCTACAGAGGAGAGATACAAAAGGCTGGATGCCTTATTTA
The DNA here is from genome assembly GCF_036567765.1 of Pseudobacteroides sp. NCBI lineage: Bacteria > Bacillati > Bacillota > Clostridia > Eubacteriales > Oscillospiraceae > Pseudobacteroides > Pseudobacteroides sp. Next base: position 78,579 of record NZ_DATCTU010000104.1, on the reverse strand, counting down.
AGCACAGGTTTCCATGCCTTGTAGTTGCACGGAATCTCAAAGTATTTCCTGAAATGGTTGATGTCTCGAAAAAGTATGAAGTGCCCATATTGATTTCTGCCGATACCACTTCAAGCTTTATGAGCGGACTTATAAGCTATCTCAATGTTCAGCTTGCACCAAGAACCACAAAACATGGCGTTTTGGTAGAAGTTTATGGTGAGGGGATTCTGATCTTAGGTGAAAGCGGTGTCGGAAAAAGCGAGACTGCATTGGAGCTTGTAAAAAGAGGACACAGACTGGTTGCAGATGATGTTGTTGAGGTGAGAAGGGTCTCGGAAAAGACTCTTGTAGGTCAGGCTCCTGACATCATACGTCACTTTATTGAGATTAGGGGCATTGGAATACTGGATGTAAAGAACCTCTACGGTGTCGGATCCATAAAGGTAACTGAAAATATTAGGCTTCTTATACAGCTTGAGCTTTGGGATGAAAAGAAGCAGTACGACAGACTGGGCCTTGATGATAAATATACAGAAATTTTAGGAATAGAGGTTCCTTCATTGACAATACCTGTAAGACCAGGCAGAAACCTTGCTATTATTGTAGAGGTAGCTGCGATGAACAACAGACAAAAGAAAATGGGTTATAACGCAGCAAAGGCCTTAAATGAGAAGGTTTTAGGTGAAATGAACAAAAACCTCGAAGGTAATGAATAATAAAAGACTCAGAAGGTAAAGAGCAGGGAGGGTAAAAATTGAGAATTGTAGTAGACTCGCATACTCATACTATTTCAAGCGGACATGCATACAGCACCATTCAGGAAATTGCACGGGAGGCTGCAGGGCGGGGGATTGAGGTGGTTGCAATTACTGATCATGGCCCCTCTATGATAGGTGCACCCTGTCCAGTACATTTTGGAAATCTGAGGGTTGTTCCTGAAGATATATATGGAGTAAGGATTTTAAAAGGTATAGAGGCAAATATAATAAAGTTTGACGGGACAATTGATTTGCAGGAAAACTATTTAAGAAGACTTGATTTTGTTATGGCCAGCTTTCATGACCTGTGCATAGAGCCTGGGAGTGTAGAGGAGAATACACAGGCTATGATAAGTGCAATAAAGAATCCTCTTGTTGATGCCATAGCACACCCTGGAAATCCACAGTTTCAGGTTGATATAGACATGGTTGTGGATGCTGCCAAGGAATTTGGCAAGGTACTTGAAATAAATAACCACTCCTTTACAGTAAGAACTGGAAGTGAGAAAAACTGCATGGAATTTGCGGTTAAATGTAAAGAAAAGGGTGTCAGAGTTGTTTGCGGCAGTGATGCTCATATAAGCTTTGATGTGGGTAATTTTCAAAGAGTTAAAGAGTTGTTTAGTAAGGTTAATATGCCGGAAGAACTGATTTTAAGCACCTCAAAGGATGCTTTTTTAAAGCATATAGAAGGTAAAAGAAAATAAACCTTGGAATGTAAAATTTAAAAATAAATGTATAATTTACTGCTTCTAATGTAATAGTATAGTCAGTAAAATATGTAACAGGGATAATGGTATTTAACGGACTGCAATTAACACATTTTGATTATGTCCGTGATAGAAAGGCTGATTTATGTTGGATATAAAACATGTAACAGAGCTTATTGCTAAAGTTGTCGGCGAGGAGAATGTTAAAAATTTTGAGCCCATGTCAAAGCATACATCATTTAAAATCGGAGGGCCTGCAGATATTATTGTTTCTCCGGTCACAACCCAGCAAATACAAAGAATAATTGGCATATCGAAATCTGAAAAAATTCCGATATTTATAATGGGGAATGGTTCAAACCTGATAGTAAGAGAAAAGGGTATACGAGGAATAACAGTTAAGCTCTTTGATAATTTTGGCGGATGTGATATAGAAGGATGTACTTTGAGGGCACAAGCCGGTATACTGCTTTCAAGACTTTCTCAAATTGCGTTGCAAAATGGATTGACAGGGCTGGAGTTTGCTTCGGGGATTCCAGGTACATTAGGAGGAGCAATTGCTATGAACGCCGGTGCATATGGCGGGGAAATGAAAGATGTGGTTATAAAGACCGAGTACATTGACAAGAATGGTGACATTAAGTCACTAGAGGGAGATATGCATTGTTTCGGCTATAGAACAAGCTTTATTCAAAAGGAAGAGGGTATAGTTCTAAGCAGCGAATTAAAGCTGAGAGCTGGAGATAAAAATGAAATAAAAGCCCTGATGGATGACCTTTGCAAAAGAAGGAATGATAAGCAGCCTTTAAAAATGCCTAGTGCCGGAAGTGTCTTCAAAAGACCGGAGGGTTATTTTGCAGGGAAGCTTATTGAGGATTGCGGGCTTAGGGGATACAGCATAGGTGGTGCTGAGGTATCAAATATGCACTGTGGATTTATTGTGAATAAAGGTAATGCTTCTGCAGGAGATGTTATTGAACTTATAGAATTTATTAAAAATACAGTTAAAGAAAAATTTGGTGTTGATCTTCAAACAGAGGTAAAAATCATAGGGGAAGAGTAACGCCATTGAAAATACATTATTCAATGATGTGCAGGAGGTATAAATGAGGTTCGTCATAGTTACAGGATTATCTGGTGCAGGGAAAAGTCAGGTAGTAAAGCACTTGGAGGATTTAGGTTTTTTTTGTGTTGATAATTTGCCTCCGTCTCTGATTCCTAAATTTGCTGAAGTTTGCTTTCAAAGCAGGAGCAAAATGGATAAAATAGCACTTGTCATAGATATACGTGGAGGGGAGCTTTTTAAAGACATATTCCCGGGTTTATCGGAAATCAAAGCTGCTGGCTTCAACTGTGAAATACTTTTCCTGGAGGCATCGGACGATGTTCTTATAAAAAGGTTTAAGGAAAGCAGAAGGAATCATCCTTTAGCACCTGAGGGAAGGCTTAATAAAGCAATTAGTGAGGAAAGAAAAATTCTACAGGAAATTAAAAAAAATGCGAATCATATAATAGATACCTCCAACCTTACAACAAGGCAGCTTAAGGAGGAGATAGCCCGTATATTTGTTGAAGGCAAGCATTTTGAAGGGTTGATTATAAGCATCATTTCCTTTGGATTCAAATATGGAATGCCCATGGACTGTGATTTGGTTTTTGATGTAAGGTTTATACCTAATCCATATTATATCAGCTCATTAAAAAAGCTGACCGGGAAGCATGAAGATGTTAAGGCCTATGTTTTGAAATCAAAAGAGACAGAGGTTTTTATAAATAAGCTGAGCGATATGCTTGAGTTTTTGATACCCAATTACATTAAAGAGGGCAAATCCCAATTGGTAATAGGTATAGGATGTACCGGAGGAAAGCACAGGTCGGTTGCAATTGCTGATGATATTTTCAGGATACTTGTTGAGAAGCAGCATAGAGTAGTAATAGAGCACAGGGATATTGAAAAGGATAACAAAGCATTAGCTAAGTAATCACTTGAATTTACTTCCGCTTTTGAGCGTGTGTTGACGAATAAGTCAACACGGAAGCGAAAACTAACTTGTATTTTAGGGTTGCATTGCATAATTTAAGATAGTATGGTATATTTATGTAAAAGTCAATAATTTAATTATTAGTTTTAGGTAGGGGTTAAAATTGTCTTTTTCAGCGGGTGTAAAAAATGAGTTGTGCAGAATTGATATTCAGGAAAGTTGCTGTTTACTGGCGGAGTTGGCTGGTGTTATTCTTGTTGGTGGCGTTTATGAGGACGGACCTGATAAAAAAGGTTCAAATATCCGAATTATCACTGAAAATGCTTCATTTGCCAGGAGGGTTTTTTCGATAATTAAAAAGCTTTACGATATTCATCCTGAGATAATGATCAGAAAAAACAACAAGTTTAAAAAACATGTATCTTATATACTTATTATCACATCAGCTTTCGGAGGGAGTAGGATCCTCAGGGATTTAGACCGGGTTATTAATGAATTTGATATTGAAAGCAATAGTGAAACCTCTTTTGAAAGTGATGATACCTTAAAGAGTAGTTGCTGTAAACGTGCGTTATTAAGAGGGGCTTTTTTGGCTGGCGGATCTATAAGCGATCCTGAGAAGAATTATCATCTGGAAATCACAAGCCATTCAAATAAAACAGCCTTACTAATTTGCCGGGTTGCATTCTGGTTTGAATTAAACGCTAAAATTGTGGAGAGAAAAGGTAATTTCGTCATTTATCTAAAGGAAGGCGAGAATCTGGTTGACTTTTTAAATATAATAGGTGCCCATTCAGCCTTGCTGGAGCTGGAGAATGTTAGAATTCTAAAAGGAATGCGGAATGATGTGAACCGCATAGTTAATTGTGAAACGGCAAACTTGGAAAAGACCGTAAATGCCTCTGTGAGACAGATAGAGAACATTAAATATATAGAAGAACATATGGGATTTGATAATTTATCGGATAGTCTTAGGGAAATTGCTGAGCTAAGGCTCAAATATTGTGATGCAAACCTGAAGGAATTGGGAGAATATTTATGCCCTCCTGTTGGTAAATCTGGAGTAAACCATAGACTGCGGAAGCTTGAAATGATTGCAGAAGATCTTAGGCGAATGAAAGGGGATTGTTAGATGGTTGAAAAGACAGTTGAAATAACTAATCCAATTGGTCTTCATGCCAGACCTGCCGCTATTTTTGTTCAGACAGCCGGAAAGTTTACATCTAACATATGGCTGATAAAAGAGAACAAAAAAGTGAATGCAAAAAGTATAATGGGATTAATGTCTTTAGCTATTCCAAAGGGCACTACAGTAGTGATCGGAGCAGAGGGTGAGGATGAGGACTTTGCTGTACACGAGCTGGTAGAGCTTATACAATCCGGATTCAAAGAGTTTGAGTACTGATATATGTTTGCTTAATATAAAAGTTTATTACGCATGTAAAGGGATTAGTCATGAAATAATGGCTGGTCTTTTTTTATGTCTAAGAAATAATGGTGTTTTCCACACTATAATTTTTACCAATTGAAGGAGTTATATGGGAAATATAGAATAAGTGATTATTGTAAAAATCATTGTAGATTTTTATTAAAATTCATTAATATAAAAGTGCGAAAGGAAGAGATGATTTTGAAAGTTAAGTTTGTAAATAAGGGAAATACTTTGATTGCCAGTATTATTGGAGAAATGGATCACCATACTGCTGACTATATAAGAGATAAAATTGATGGTGAGATGATTAAATCGTCTACAAAAAATATAGTGTTTGATTTCTCAAAAGTAGGCTTTATGGATAGCTCAGGCATAGGTGTGGTTATGGGAAGGTATAAAAACATAAGCAAGCTTAATGGAAAGACCTCAATAATAAAGGCCAACGAACAAATAAGAAGAATATTCGAAATGTCAGGGGTTGTAAAACTCATTCCGATATATGATAATATCGATGAAGCCATCGGAAGCTAATAGTTTTAGCAGTCAAGCTGGTATATCTAAAAACATAAAGGGGAAATCAAATAATGGAGATTATAAATGAGTTTAAACTTGAGTTTTTAAGTAAATCTAGCAATGAAGCATTTGCCAGAGTTGTGGCAGCAGCATTTGTTTCTCAGTTGGATCCAACCCTGGAGGAAATTGCAGATATAAAAACAGCAGTATCCGAAGCAGTTACAAACGCAGTTATTCACGGCTACGAGGATAATAGAGGAATGGTGAAAATGAGCTGTGTTTTATATGAATCAGCGGTTGAGATAGTAGTGGTTGACGACGGTAGGGGAATTGATGATGTGGAAAAGGCAAGACAGCCTATGTTTACCTCCAAGCCTGATCTCGAGAGATCCGGTATGGGTTTTACTATAATGGAAAACTTTATGGATGAATTGGAAATAATATCGGAGTATGGAAAGGGTACTACTGTAAAAATGTTTAAAAAGCTAGGTTTACAAAAAAAATAAAAAATTTTTGCATAACAATGTAAAAATGTGACAATAATAACAATAATAGCAATATCGATATAGCTTATACGCTTTCATTTAATGTTTGTACACTTACGAAAGGTATCATGGTAGACATTTTACAATTTAAAATAAGTAAATTTGTTTATCTATAGGGAAAAATATGAGCGCAATTTTGGATGATAACTTGCTTGATTTGATAAAAAGGGCGAAAAGCGGCGATAAAGTTGCTCAATCCTATCTGGTGGAGAAAAACATAGGATTAATATGGAGTGTAATAAAGAGGTTTCAAAACAGGGGCTATGAGACCGATGACTTGTTTCAAATAGGCAGCATTGGCCTTATCAAAGCAATTCAGAAATTTGACGAGTCCTTTGAAGTTAAGTTTTCTACATATGCCGTACCTATGATTATAGGTGAAATTAAAAGGTTTATCAGGGACGATGGAATTATTAAGGTGAGCAGATCGTTAAAAGAAATATCAAATAAAGCAAGAGTGGCTAAAGAAATCCTTAGTAAGGAAATGGGAAGAGAGCCTAGTGTATGCGAAATTGCAGAGCACTTGAGTATATCGGCTGAAGAGCTTGTGCTTGCCATGGACGCCGGAAGTTCTCCTGAATCGCTGTACAGTACGGTATGCGAAGGAGATAACTCACCTATATACCTTATTGATAGGATTGATGGTGAGGCAGACAGCAAAGAGGTGGATATAATAGATAAAATCGCCATTAGGGAAGTATTGAAAACCTTGAAGCCAAGGGAAAGGCAAATTATTGTACTTAGGTATTTCAAGGAGAAGACCCAGATGCAGATTGCCAAAATCATGGGAATATCCCAGGTTCAGGTATCGAGGATAGAAAAGAGAATTTTAGAAGATATAAGGGAAAAGATAAAATCAAATTAACATTTTTAAAATAATTCCAAAAACAACAAAAACATAACATATGCCTGCTATAATACAAAAAGTGGCAACTATAAAAACAAAAGGATACATAAAATACAAAAAATAATCCATAATAGGATTGTGAATTAAGAATAAACTTATATGGCATTTTCATGTAAGTTGCATAACCCTGTTAAATGGAGTGGATTGTATGTACGAAATTTTTCAAAGAAATAAAATTGCACTGCTGCTTATTTTATTGATTTTAATAATACTTATAATTGCTTTTGGATTGATAAGTTTAAACCAAAATATAGACAAGATACCTACAAAAGGGGTTTATATTTTCGTTTTAAATTTGTTTTTTAATGTCTAGGAAATTATGGTGTATTCCAAACCATAATTTCTCACGATCTAATTTTTGTTAATTGGAGGAATTATGCAAAAACTATTTACCAATAAGGAGTACCTGGACTATGTTGAAAAGAAGTCTCCTAAATCAAAGCTGGCAAGAAATACACTGAGGGCTTATGCTGTAGGAGGCTTGATATGTGTCGTTGGGCAGTTTATCAATAATGCACTTATGACACAGGGATTGGATAAGGATACGGCCGGAAATGTGACTGTATTGATTATGATATTGATTGGAGCATTTTTGACAGGTATAAATATTTATGATGATATAGGAAGATTTGCAGGTGCAGGATCTATTGTTCCTATCACCGGTTTTGCCAATTCCATTGTATCTCCGGCCATGGAATTTAAAAGCGAAGGTTTTGTCACCGGAGTTGGAGCAAGAATGTTTTTTATAGCAGGTCCTGTGCTTGTGTATGGGATATCTGCATCAGTGTTGGTTGGGATACTGCACTATTTAGTCAAGTTTTAGAAGTGGATTTAAGTAGCAGATCACAACTGAAAGGAGATTTATGCCGACAAAGCGAAAAGGAAAACAAACAATTAAAATAGACAGTCCTATCAGTATTATATCTACTGCCTCAATTGTGGGCCCCAAGGAGGGGCAAGGGCCTCTGGGACTCTATTATGACTTGATTATTGAAGATGAAATGTGGGGCGAGAAAAGCTGGGAAAAGGCAGAAAGTAAGCTAATGAAAGAGACTGTCAGTAAAATTATAAATAAGTCAGGTAAGACAGTGGATGATGTTAATTATGTTTTAGCGGGAGATTTACTTAATCAATGTATTGCAACAAGTTTTGCAGTAAGGGATTCAGGAGTATCTCTCTTTGGACTATACGGGGCATGCTCCACAATGGCGGAGTCTGCCAGCTTGGGTGCTATGCTTATTAATGGAGGATTTGCGGATAATATTATTTGCATAACATCAAGCCACTTTTGTTCTGCAGAAAAGCAGTTCAGATTCCCTTTGGAGTTGGGATCCCAAAGGCCTCCCACAGCACAATGGACTGTAACAGGGTCAGGCGGTGTTATGCTTTCAAACCAGGGAATCGGGCCTTATATCACTTATGTTACTACAGGAAAAGTGGTTGATATGGGTATTAAGGATTCGAACAATATGGGGGCGGCAATGGCTCCGGCAGCGGCCGACACAATAGTAACGCACTTTAAAGACACGGGATTGTCTCCATCGGATTATGACCTCATAGTAACAGGAGATCTTGGAAGCTTCGGTAAGGAATTGTGCGAAGAGCTTGTAAGCAGGCAGGGATACGATATTAAAAATGTTTATTCCGATTGCGGTATGATGGTGTATGACTCTGCAAAACAGGACACACATTCCGGGGGAAGCGGATGCGGATGCTCTGCCGTGACTTTGGCAGGCTATTTGTACCAGGAAATGAAAAAAGGAAAATTCAATAATGTTTTATTTGTTGGAACAGGGGCTTTGCTTAGTTCAACCAGTGCTCAACAGGGGGAATCCATCCCATGTATAGCACATGGAATATCAATACAGAATAAGTTCGAATGAGGTGATTTGATGCTGGCATATTTAAATGCATTTATAATTGGAGGATTCATATGTGCGGTTGGGCAGCTTCTTATAGATAAAACCAAGCTCACTCCTGCAAGGATTTTAGTAATATTTGTTACTGCGGGCACTATTCTCTCCGCCTTAGGTATTTATCAAAAGGTGGTAGATGTTGGGGGAGCAGGAGCAACGGTACCACTTACAGGCTTTGGGCATAGCCTTGCAAAGGGTGCAATCAAAGATGTAGACCAATATGGATTGTTAGGAGCGTTTACAGGTGGAATAAGGGCTGCAGCTGCAGGAATAACAGCAGCTGTGTTTTTCGGCTATATAATGTCTGTTGCATTTACTCCGAAAGCAAAAAGGTGATATTTTCTAGATGTTAAATAAGTTTAAATTTTTTAAGGCTTAATAGGGCTTTTGAATAGCATAGTGTTACCAAAGCTTTTATTAAGCCAATTTTAATATTTGATATGAAAAAATTTTAAATTTAAGAAGGATTTTATTAATTTTCATAGAATATAAAATATATGATATATCATCTTAAAGAGCTATTTTGTCTTTAAATTTTCTGGTATTCCCAATTTTACAATTACACTTGATTTTTTTATTTTCATTTTCCATCTCCTTGGCAAATGTCAATAATTACGCTACCTCACTGATATTATTAATAAATTATACAAAAAGGGCGGGATTTTATACATGAATATTGAGTATATAAACCCATTTATTGAAGCTAGTCAAACGGTATTAAAACAAATAGCAGGGATTGATGCCAAGCTTGGGAAGGTGTATCTTAAGGAGTCTCCATACAGGAGCAATTCGATAATAATTATCGTAGGATTGACCGGGCAGATCAGAGGGCAGGCAATGTTTTCCATGACCATGGATGTAGGTCTGTCGATAGCATCAAGCATGATGGGCGGTATGCCAGTACCAGAGCTGGATGAAATATCAAAGAGTGCACTTTCGGAGCTTACGAATATGATACTGGGAAATACTGCTACAATTTTGTATAATAAAGGTCTTAATATAGACATAACCCCACCCACATGTTTATTTGGAGAAAACTTACAAATATCAAACAGTAAGCTTAAAACAGTTTGCATACCGCTGATGCTGGCGGACGGAAAAGCTTTTGAGATTGATTTGGCGGTTGAGGAACAATAAAATAGCCCAAATAATACTGTAAGTCTATTAAAGGTGGTTTTCCAAACCATCTTTTTTTGATGCCTAGGAATTGTGGTGCATGCACACCACGATTTCTCACGACAACATTTAGGTGGACAAAATCGCAAGCGATTTTGTCCATGTCCAGAAAGTGATTTTTCATTCATGCCTTACTTGTGGTATAATAATGAAATAATGTGAAATGCCATTAATGTCTGGAGGTTGTAATTTGTCAGTGAATATAGTTTTGGTTGAGCCTGAAATACCGCAAAATACAGGGAATATAGTAAGGACATGTGCTGCTACAGGAGCAAAACTCCATTTGGTAAAGCCATTGGGTTTTTCTGTAGATGATAGATATTTAAAGCGTGCTGGACTTGATTATTGGAATGATGTAGACATAAGTTATTATGAATATTTTGGAGAACTGCGTGAAAAATATAAGGATAGTACTTTTTATTATGCTACCACAAAGGCTGTTAATGTTTATTCGGATATAAGCTATCCTGAAGACAGTTTTATTGTATTCGGTAAAGAAACAAAAGGTCTTCCCGAAGAGCTGCTGTATAACAATAAAGAGCATTGCATTAGGATTCCAATGAGAGATAAATTGCGATCCCTCAATTTGGCTAATTCTGTTGCAATTGTGCTTTATGAGGCCCTACGTCAGAAAGGTTTTAACGGTCTTAAGGATCAAGGCAGCCTTACCGAGTTCAGCTGGTGAATTGTTTTTAATTGCATTAAAATTAATTATAAAATTAATTAGTATTCCTGGAAAGTTATTTGTTAGCAGCAATATATATTAAATATATTCGTATATGTAAGGAGAATCCAAATGGTAAATCGTGAAAGGGTAGTCAATGAGTTTATTGAATTAGTAAGTATAGACAGCCTTTCCCTTAAGGAGAGGCAGATGGCTGATCTCTTGAAAGACAGGCTTAAAAAGATGGGTTTTGATGTTTATGAAGATGATGCAGGAGCAAAGACTGGTGGCAACACTGGAAATATAATCGGGGAAAAGAAGGGGAATAAAGACATTCCAGCAATACTTCTTATGGCTCATATGGACACAGTTACGCCAGGCATAAATAAAAAAGCAACTGTTCAGGGTGATACGATAAAGTCGGATGGTACCACAATCCTTGGCGGTGACGATGTGGCAGGTATCGTAAGTATACTGGAAGCCCTAAGGGTTATTGAGGAAAGCAATGAGGACCATGGAGACATTCAGGTTGCATTTACAATCGGTGAAGAGGTAGGCCTTATTGGAGCTAAAAACTTAGATTACGGCAAGATACATGCAAAGTATTGCTTTGTTATGGATACAGGAGGGGATATAGGCGTAGTGGCAGTAACCGCTCCCTCACAAAATAAGATTGACATAGTTGTAAAGGGTAAAGCAGCACATGCGGATGTGGAACCTGAAAAGGGTATTAACGCAATATCCATTACTGCTCATGCAATTTCACAAATGAAGCTGGGCAGGATTGATGAGGAAACTACCGCGAATATCGGTATCATAAATGGAGGCAGTGCAACAAATATAATATGCGACAGGGTTGAGTTAAAAGCTGAAGCACGAAGCAGGTGCGAAAGCAAGCTTAAGAATCAAACCGACCATATGAGGCAGTGTTTTATAGATGCTGCAACGAGATTCGGCGGTGAGATTGAGTTTAATGAAGAACTTATGTATCCTTCGTTTAAAATAAATCAGGGAGACAGCATCATAGGAATTCTAAAAAAAGCATCCGACAAATGTGGAATAAATCTGGTGCTTGAAGCAACTGGGGGAGGCAGCGATACCAATATCGTCAACAGTAAGGGAATACAGGCTGTTGATGTAAGTGTAGGTATGGATAAGGTTCACAGTGTTGAAGAACAAATTTCAATTAATGATCTTGTAAAGGCGGCATGTTTTTTGGTGGAAATAATTAAAGCAGTTGAGTAGATTAAATCGTCATTCCTATAATTGTAAAAGGAGGGATATAGTCATGATAAAGAAAATCGGCGTTCTTACAGGTGGTGGGGATTGTCCAGGACTAAATGCAGTATTGAGGGCTGTTGTTAAGACAGCTATGGGAAAGTATAATTGGGAGGTTATAGGCTTTAAGGATGGATACAGAGGGCTTGTGATGAACGATTATATCCAGTTTAAAGTTGGAGATGTGTCAGGGATTCTTGATAAAGGAGGAACCATTCTAGGATCCTCCAACAGGGATAATCCCTTCAATTTCAGGATTGAGAAGAACGGTAAGGCAGAATACAAGGATATGTCCGAAAGAGTTATAGATAATGTATGTATGCATGGCATTGATTGCATGGTTCTTATTGGGGGAGATGGTACCCTCACCAGTGCAAGGGATTTTGCCAGAAAAGGAATGAAAGTAATGGGCGTTCCTAAGACTATTGACAATGATTTATCTGCCACAGATACTACATTTGGATTTATGACGGCTGTGGAGACTGCTACCGAAGCAATAGATAAGCTTCATTCAACTGCTGAAGCACACCATAGGGTAATGATCCTTGAGGTTATGGGTAGGTATGCCGGGTGGATTGCACTAGAAGCAGGCATTGCAGGTGGGGCTGATGTAATCCTTATACCTGAGATTCCATACGACATAAAGAGTATAACCGATAAAATTTCAGAAAGAAAACAGCAGGGGAAACATTTCAGTATTATAGTTGTGGCAGAAGGTGCCAAACCAAAGGACGGGGACGTAGTTGTCAGCAAGGTAGTTGAAAACAGCCCGGACCCAATCAGGCTTGGAGGAATAGGGAACAGGATAGCTGATGAATTGGAAAAATCAACTGGGCATGAGACAAGGGTTACGGTTTTAGGACATCTACAGAGAGGCGGGAGGCCTGTACCTTTCGATAGAATACTATCAACAAGATACGGTGTAGCTGCTGTTGAAATGATTAATGAAGGTAAATTCGGCAACATGGTGGCACTTCAGGGAAATTCTATAACAGATGTTTCTTTAGAGGATGCTGTTGGTAAATTAAAGACAGTGGATCCCGATGGGGAACTTATTAGAATTGCCAGGAGTGTGGGTGTTGGATTTGGAGACTAAAATGGAGCTTGATTTAAAAGAGATAACTATAAAAGACAGGGATTATTTCAAAGGGTTTTTGGATAAAAACAATTCTGAAATATCGGAGCTTACTTTTACCAATTTGTTTATGTGGAGAAACTTTTATAAATTCAGATATGCCCAGATTGGTAATATGTTAGCCCTTATTTCTGTACCAGAGAAAGGAATACCGTTTTCATTTGCACCGTTTGGAGAGTTCAATAAAGAGAATTTTAAGGAAGCTATATTGACGGTGCAGAGATATTTTGAAAGAAATAATTGGAAAATGGTTTTTGGAAGAGTTCCAGAAAACTTATTAGCATACTTTGGTGAGATATTCCAAAATAAAGCAGAAATTACACTGGACAAAAACAACTCGGATTATGTTTATTCTGCTAAAGAATTGATTTCTCTTACCGGCAAAAAATATGACGGAAAAAGAAATCATATCCATAAGTTTAAAAAGTTATATGGATATAAATACGAGAGGCTTAGTGCTTTACATATTTCCGAGTGTAAAAGGATTATGGATGAGTGGTGTGCCCAGAGGAGTTGTGAAGAGCATGATGCAAGTTACTGTGAAAACAAGGCAAATAAAGAGCTGTTGGATAATATTAATGAGCTTGGATGTAAGGGTGCACTAATTAGCGTTGATGGGCGTTATGAGGGTTTTACTATCGGTGAAATGTTAAATAAGAATACTGCCGTTATACATGTAGAAAAAGCCAACAGCAATGTAAAAGGGCTGTATACACTGATCAATCAGCAGTTTTGCGAAAATGAATGGGACCATGCAGAATATATAAACAGGGAGCAGGATTTGGGGATAGAAGGCATTAGAAAAGCCAAGCTTTCATACCATCCTGTAAAAATGATCAACAAGTATACTATAATTTGTCAATAGCCATATGCACAATGTTTTATACGAAAAGTGATTTTGGCAGCCGATAACAAAGCTATTTAAATTGTTATGGCTGCAAAAATCACTTTTTGCATATATTTCTCATTAAAGCCTTGCAAATAAGAAATTGCATATTTTTGTTGTAGTTGTTATAATAAAATAAGATTGTTATGCTTTTTTGTCGATTATTAATGTTTTTAGTATACATAGGAGATATTAATGGCTTCAAATACTTTATTTGACGGGATTTTTAAAAGCAAATTTGTTACACAGTTCTTAAATAAGAATACTATGATACAGTTTGGCAAGACATTCGCAATTGGTATAGCAGCTGCCGGATGCGACTTTTTAATATACCATTTATTGATTAAGTATTTTAAATTATGGAGTGTTTTTTCAAGTGGGGCAAGTCAGATAGTAGGTTTCTGGGCCAGTTTTCTTTTAAATAAGTTCTGGACATTCAAAATTAAAGAGAATTTTCTAAGACAGCTTTCATCATATACTGTCCTATTCATGTTTAATTTGGCATTTTCTTCGTTAGCTATTTATTTATTGGTAGATGTCATGAATATGGATGAATATTTTTCCAAGATATTTATTATGGGCCTTATATTTATATGGAACTTTGTACTATATAAAATAATTATTTACAAGGCAAAAGGGAGTTCAAAATGAGTGATAAGTTGATTTCTATAGTTATCCCTGTATATAATGAAGAAAAGCATATACAAAAAAATATTAAAATAATCCATGATATCCTTAATAAAAATGGTATTAAGCATAACTTTATATTGGTTGATGATGGATCAAGGGACAATACCTGGGGTGAACTAAAGAGGATTTCATTGTTGCTAGAAGGTGTATTGGCAATAAAGCTCAGCAGGAATTTTGGCAAGGAAGCTGCGTTATGTGCGGGACTGGAGCATGCTTCAAGCGATGCCTGTATTGTAATGGATTCTGATCTGCAGCACCCTCCTGAGAAAATTACTGAGATGGTTTATCTATGGGAAAACGAAGGCTTTGACATCGTGGAGTGTGTTAAAGCTTCAAGGGGGAAAGAGAGTATCACATATAAATTAGGCTCTCTGTTGTTTTATAATATATTAAATAAGCTGTCAGGGTTCGATTTTGGAGGTGCATCGGATTTTAAGCTCCTTGATAAAAAGGTTGTGGATGCATGGAAGCTTATGAGCGAAAGAAATACATTTTTCAGAGGAATGTCAACATGGGTAGGCTACAAAAAAGTTCAGATACCTTTTGTAGTTGCCGAAAGAATGGAAGGGAGCTCAAAATGGTCACCCTTAAGGCTTGTAAAGCTGGCAGTAAATGCTATAACATCCTTCTCTTCACTGCCATTATACATCGTTACTTTTTTAGGAATATTGTTTTTACTAGGTGCAATACCCCTTGGTATAGAATCATTATATATGTATTTTAAAGGTCATGCAGTTGATGGGTTCACTACTGTAATTTTATTGCTTCTTATTATTGGGAGCATTCTTATGATCAGTTTAGGAATTATCGGATCCTATATTGCAAAAATATACGAGGAAGTTAAGCAAAGACCCAGATACCTCGTTGCTGAGAAAGTAGATAGCACAGTTATGTCAACTAAATAAATTAAAATAAATATTTTAAAGGGGGAATTATTTAATGGAAGTGATTCGTTTTATCCTGGGATTACTTCTGGGGGCCAGCTATTTTATTATTGCCTCATTTGTAGCATATAATCTTCTAAAGAAGGTTATACCAGGGTTGTTCAGAGTGCATAAAACTATAAGCCTGTTTGGTAAGCCCATCAAACTGGAAAACTGGATGGTAACAATACCTTCTTCCTATTTGGTAGGAACTATGCTCATTACTTGGCTTGCTTATATTGGTGCGGCTGTTTCAAATCGCTTCACCGATAAGCCCCTGCTTATGGGAAATATAATTTCCTTTAGTATTTTTGTCATTTTTTCAGCCGTAATCGTATTTAAAAGAAAAGATGAGTTCAGGTCTTTTATAAAAGATCGTTTAAGCCTTGGCTTAAGTGGCATAGGTTCATTTATCTCAAGAAACAGGTGGGAGCTTGGGTTTATCCTTATCTCATCTATTATTGTTACATTTTTTATGTTTTTGACATTAAACGTCAGCGGCAAGGATTTAACGGTAGGAGGCACTGTTCACAGCGATTTTGGGCCCCATATGTCAATGATCAGATCATTTTCGGATGGTTCAAATTTTCCTACACAATATCCCCATTTTCCTGACGGCAAAATAAGATACCATTTTATGTTTCAATTTCTTGCCGGCAATCTGGAATATATGGGTATGAGAATAGACTTTGCATTTAATACGCCTAGTATCCTCTCACTTGTAGCGTTCTTGATGCTTTTGTATTCCTTTGTCGTCATGTTGATGGGAGCAAGGGGAACAGGATTTTTAGCTGCGTTTCTTTTTGGATTTAGAAGCTCCTTTGCAGATTTTACTTACATAACCGATAAAATGAGGGAAAATATTCCCTTTGTGGACATATTAAAATCCCTATGGGATAACGCCTCGGGACACATAGGAAGGTCTTCAAGTCAGGAAGCCTGGGGCCTCTATGCACAGAACGTTTATGTAAATCAAAGGCATTTGGCTTTTTCACTGGGTATTATGGTTTTGATCCTTATTGCAGTGTATCCTATGTTTAGAAGTATGATCGGAGCACTCAAAAAGGTGAAATCCAATACAAGGGAAGAAATAAAAAGGTTAAGTGAGACCGGCTCCCAGAGCAGTGAAGCGGAAGAGGATATTTCCAATGATGGTACTGAAAGTACTGCATCAAATAATGAAGAGTTAAGCTATAGCAGCCTCTATAAGAAAAATTGGCTGAAAGAATTTTTGCTGTCAAAGGAAGCCTGGATTCCGAGGGATATTAAAAGAACCGTTTCCCTAGGACTTATACTAGGGCTAATGACATTCTGGAATGGTGCAGTAACAATTGCAACATTGCCGATACTTTGCATAATGGCGATTATGTCAAAAAGGCGTCTTGAGTATTTGGGAATCGCCCTAATAACCGTACTTCTTTCATTTCTGCAGCAGAACCTGTTTATGGGAGCAGGGCAGGCAGCTGTGAAGCCGGAGCTGTATATAGGTTTTTTAACAACATTTCCTCCTGATATGATGTATGAATTTACTCAGTATAGGGACGCACACCAATATGGAGCACTTATTGGCGTTATTATCCAAATGATGCCTTATGTAATAAAATACTTTATAGAGCTTTTAGGTATTATGCCTTATATTATGTTAATAGCTGTTTTTAGCATTCCTAAGGGGATAATAAGGTGGATTTCGCTGGTAGTTGTTACTTCACTGATAGGCGGCTCCATATTACTGTTCCCGGATGTACATATTATTTTTAAGGCAGCTGTAATTATCCTAATGCTTGTTACCACCATAATAGCAAATTCCGTTATGGATTATCCTGTAACACCTAAAGGAGGAAAGTGGCTGGCATTGGCATTCCTTATGCCTTGGGTTATTGCTGCCACTTTGAAGCTTAGTCCTGATGTACCTGTAAATCACAAGTATATAATGATTACTTCTATTTTATTTGATATTATTATGGCAAATTTTATTTACAGGATGTATATTAAAAAAGGTGTTGTTGTGAAAGCTGTAGCAGGTTTATTGGTATTTGTCCTTACATTTACAGGATTTATAGATTTAAAAACCCTTTTCAATATGAATTATTATCAAAATGTCAAGTATTCCGTAAATGATCCTATAACTACCTGGGTCAAGGAAAATACCGAGCCAAGGGATGTATTTCTTACTACAGCAAATGTTCTGGATTCGGTTCTACTGGCAGGAAGGCCGATTTATTACGGACATCCTTATTATGCATGGAGTGCAGGATATGATACCAATAGCAGAGAGAGTATCGTAAAGCGTATTTATACTTGCAAGGATGAAGCGGAACTCAAGAAGCTTTTAGAAGAAGGTAACATATCATATATATTGGTAGATGATGGAATGAGAAATGAGGCTAAAGACCTTGATGAAATTCTGCTTGGAACTGTTTTTGAAAAGGTAAGGACTTTCAAGCAAAATAATACCAATATTTATAAAGTAAAATAGCGTTTAGGGGGATAACTAAATGTCACAAAAACCTAAGAAAAATACTGAAAACATTAATAATTCAAATAACGAAGTTATCAATAATAATAATAAGTCAGTATTTAAAATATCTATCAGGATACTGCTGGTTATACTCATCGTAGTTACTGCATTAAGAATGCTCTTTAATCTATTCCCGTGTTATAAAATAGATATGGGGGGATATAGATATTGGGCAGGTTTCCTGGCGGAAAACAGCTTTAAGGACTTCTATAAAAACACACACTGTGTATATGGCCCTTTTTACATGTACTTTCTCTTTATTACAGGAAAGGTATTTGGGGCAACAGAGTTTTTTGTAAAGTTTTGGTCTGTGCTTTCTGACGTAGGCGGAGGAGTTTTAATTTATCTCATTGCCAGGAAGTACAAGAAAGAGAAGCTCGGACTAATCCTTGGAATATTATATGCCTTTAACCCTGCAGTAATATTTAATTCCTCCGTATGGGGACAGTTTGATTCTTTTACTGCTACAATGCTTTTGGCAGTTGTATATCTTTTCAATTGCAAAAGGACCTATTGGGCAATTTTCGTCTATGCCATGGCTGCATTGACAAAGCCTCAGAGTATAGCGATTTTCCCTATGGTGGTATTCCTGTATTTTAAGGATTTTCCGTGGAAAAAATACATTGAATATAAAAACAGCAGAGACAAGTCTGTACTTAAATCGGCGGTTTCTGAAACCCTTAAAAAACTGGTTCTTACAACAGCAGGTTGCATGTTGATATATTTAATAATAGTGCTTCCTTTTTATAGAGAAACGTCCTTTTATTTCCTTAAGGATATGGAAGTGTACGGAGCAACAAATACCGCAGCAAACCTGGCACAAAACAAAGAATTCAAAGCCTCTGGGGAAGAATCGGATAAGTATATTGCAAAGAATGCTTCCGATATGGACGAGAATACGGCATGGTCTTCAGAGCATGCTACCCGGCAGTGGATATACACTGACCTTGGGGAAGTAACTGAAATTAATAGAATAGTATTAAAGTGGGGCTGGGAATACGCAAAAACCTATGATATTTTGGTTTCAGATGATGCCCAAAATTGGGATTTGATTTACAGTGAAACTGTAGGGAAGAATACTTCCAGCTACAGCGGCAAGCTTGACCAAATAACCTTGCAGCCGGTAAAAGCAAGGTATGTAAAGCTGGATTGTAAAAGCAGGCCTTTTCCATATGGACTGTTTAATATAGACAAAAACACACCTGCAATAACAAAAGCCGCATTCAAGTTTACTGATTTTTATTTCTGGCTTGTCCATCAATACTCTACCAGCCTGAATGATTATCCATACGCCACAGCTAACGGGTTTAATTTCTGGACTATTCAGGGCGGCCAGACAACATCCGATAAGGAGCCTTACTGGTTTGGGTTAAGTGCACTCGTATGGGGCTATGTGTTATGGGGTATCATATCTGTTTTTGCAATAGTGCTGCTTGCGGTAAAGAAGAAAAGTGCCATGGCACTTTATTATGCAGGATATTTTCTGACATCCGGGATATTTGTCTTTGCTACCAAGATGCATGAAAGGTACTTGCTGCCTGCTATCGTGTTTGCAATGGTCACAATTTTGTGGGATAAACGGATGATTATAACCACAACTCTTATCACTGCATGTTCACTCATAAATCATTGGTATGTTTACCTTAAAGGAAATAACGACGATCCATGGGTTGGTATAGAGGATAGCATAGCTGATGCTGTTGCATGGGTTACTCTCCTTGTGATGATTGCGTCTGTAGGGTATACTATTTGGTTGACAGTAAAAAAGGACAATGTTAAAGGAACAAAAAAGGTTGCAAGTTTAAATAAAAATAGGTAAATGTCATTTGCACTAAAAGTAATTTAAAAGGGACGATAATATGAAAAAGATTAAAAACCTGGTTGGTATTGCAATTAGCATTATATTACTATATCTATTGTTTAGAAACGTAGAGTTTAAAAAGCTCGGGGATGTACTTCTAGGCATTAATTACCTTGTTATTGTTCCTGCTATATTACTTCAGATCAGCAGCTATTGGATGAGAAGCCTAAGGTGGTCAGCAATGCTCGGCAGTATTAAAAAAGTAAAAACTGTCAGCTTGTTTCCCATAATATGTATCAATTATATGGCCAACTCAGTGCTACCATTAAGGGGAGGAGACGTTGTAAGAGCGTACCTTATAGGCAGGAAGCACAATATAAGCAAAGCTGCCGCTCTTTCAACCATTATAATTGAGAAGATTTATGATGGCATAACACTGCTCCTTTTTATGGGGGCAATTTCGCTGGTTTACCCATTTCCCCAATCCATAAAGAGCTTGGGTATAATAGCCACAGTGATATTTGCAGGTGCCTTGCTATTTACTATTTTTATAGTTATGTTTAAGGAGCATGCGTTAAAGTTTCTCAATTTCTTTGCTGAACTTCTTCCAAGCAAAGTAGGTACTAATATAATGAAAATAGCAACTAAACTTATTGATGGGTTTGATATTATAAAAGATAAAAGGAGCTTACTGCCAGTTGCAATTTATTCCATAATAATATGGGCTTTGGAAGGCAGCTTGGTTTTAACAATTGCCATTGCTTTTGGAGTTGATAGCATGTTCTATTTAGCGGTGTTTACCCTGGTAGTAACCAATTTTGGTATAATGATTCCATCTGCACCGGGTAACCTTGGAACATTTGAGCAGGCTTGTAAAACAGCACTTGGAGTTTTTAAAGTGGCTGAGAATACGGCAGTAGGCTTTGCACTGGTATATCGTGTATTTTTATATATACCTGTAACTACACTTGGTTTTATATTCCTTTTAAAAGAAGGCTTGTCATTATCTTCGGTAACGTCTATAAGCGAAAAGAAGATAGAAAATTGACAAAAAACTTTTAAGGAATTTAAGAAAGTTATTATTTAATATATCAATATATTTTATGGAGGCCAAAATGAAAATTGCTGTTATCGGCGGTGGTGTAGCCGGACTATCAACTGCTTATTATATCCAGAAAAATTTAACCAAAGATGTTGATATTTACGAGAAGTCCTCGGATATTGGGGGATTGGCAGGTGTATTCAAGCTTGGTGATACTCTTATAGAAAAGTATTACCATCATGTTTTTACACACGACAAGTATCTTATGGAGCTTATCAGAGAAATAAAGCTTGAAGATTCCCTTATTTGGAGAAAGACAAAAATGGGGTATTATTGCAAAGGAAAATCCTATCCATTTGCCACACCTGTTGATATAATGAGATTTACGCCATTGAAATTTATAGACAGGATAAAGCTGGGGGCATCATCCTTACTAATATCCAGGCACAAGTACAATGATGAAATGGAAAACATAACTGCAGAGGATTATTTGATCAAGTATGCAGGAAAAGAAGGCTGGGATAAGTTCTGGAAGCCAATGATGAAAATCAAGTTTGGAGAAAATTTTAATAAAATTCCTGCGGTATGGATATGGGAAAGAATTGTTCAAAGAGTCAGATCCAGGACAAAGGGAGCAAAGGATGAGGTTCTTGGTTATATGGAAGGAAGTTTTTATACCCTTCTTAAAAAGCTTGCCGATGTCGTACAGGAAAACGGTGCAAAGCTCCACCTTAATGCAGGGCTTGAAGAGATTGTGGTAGAAAACGGAGTATGCAAAGGCATTAAGGCCAACAACGAGGTAAAGAACTACGATTATGTAGTGTTTACACCTGCACTTCAGCATTTTGTGGATGTGTGCAGGAATGCTCCAGAGGACTATATAGCACCCTTAAGGGTGGTAAAGTATGATTGTGCCATGATAATGGTTATGGTACTTAAGGAAAAACTCAGCGATTTCTACTGGCTTAACGTAGCTGATGATGAAATTCCTTTCGGGGGTCTTATAGAGCACACTAATTTTATCCCAAAAGAGGTTTATGGGGGAAAAGTTGTTTTATATTTCTCCAAATACCTTAACGTAAACAGTGAATATCTTAAGATGAGTGACGAAGAGGTTAAAAACATATACGTCGAGCACTTGCGGAAGATATACCCTGATTTCAACGAAAAAATTATTGAAAAATACATGGTGTTTAAAGACAGGTATGCACAGCCTATTTGGCCTATGAATTATTCAAAAATAAAGCCTGCATATAAAACACCTATTAAAAATTTGTATATGGCCAACACTTCACAAATTTATCCTAACGACAGAGGCATAAATTTTAGTATAAAGTTGGGAAAAGAAGTTGTGGAATGCATGGAAAATGACATAAAGGAGGCATTATAATGTTGAAAAGAGGAATAGCTTTAACCACCTTAGTTTTGTTGCTTTTAACCTCAGTTTCATTTATTTCTTACGGTGAAGGCGGCAATATCTTAAAAAATCCGGGATTTGAAGAAATAAGCGGTCAGCTTCCCGGAAACTGGTCACCTGAGATATTTGACAATAAACCTGATGCAATTAAGCTGTCTGTGGAAGAAGGAAAAGGCCGCAACAATTCAAAAGCTTTAGTAATTAACAATATTAAACCTAATGACTCCAAAGTATTTCAGGAGGTCCAGGTTCAGCCAAACAAGATTTATAAGGTTAGCTGCTGGATTAAGACAGAAAACATTGCACAGCAGCCAGGATCTGCAAATATAACACTTTTGAACGGCAGTGGAATTCACACTTCAACTGAATATTCCGATACAAAAAATGATTGGAAGGAGCTATTGTTTTATATAAAGACTACTGATAGCAGCAATATGAAAGTAGGTTGCAGGTTGGGCGGGTTTGGTACACCCAATCAAGGAACCGCATATTTCGATGACATCTCCCTTGAACTTGTTAATGAAGAACCGGAGGACGTGGAGGTTAAAAACTTTTATATCCCCGGAGATACATCAGGAAGTGGTAACAGCAACAATGCACAACAGGGCAGCGGCTCGGGTTCCGGCAAGATAATCCTTATAATTCTAGCTATAGCAGCGGTTATAGGTGCTCTCATATTTGTAGAAGTAAAATATGCGAAAAAAGCATCAAAGAACAATACATCAGACAACAATGATGGATTGGATAATAAAAAGAATGACAAAAAGAATGAAAAAGAGGCTGAAGAGCTTGAGGAAGAAGATTTTGAAGAAGAGGATTATGATGAGTAATTTCTTACATTATACAAATTTAGTTAATTAAAAACACTGGGGGAAGAAAAAATGAAAAAGATAGTAACAATTCTAATAATGATTATATTAGCATTTTCTGCAGTATCTGCTTATGCTGAAGGGAATTTATTGCTGAACCCGTCATTTGAAGAGGTTACAGGAGAAAATCCAACAGGGTGGGAACCTTGGGGGTACAATGGCGGATCGGTATTCAAGGTAGAAGAAGGTGAAGGGCACAGCGGAAAGAAATTTGTATCCATCACAAGTGAAAGTGAAAATGACGCAAGATACAAGCAGACAGTTGCTGTTAAGGAAAATTCCACATACAAACTGTCCTGCTGGGTTAAGACAGAAAATGTTGGTGCCGACAAAACAGGTGCGATAATTTCTTTGCTGGATTATGTATATTCCTCTAAAGATTTAAAAGGTACAAATGATAAGTGGGAATATACAGAAATGTATTTCAAGCCTGGTAAAGGTGTCATGAGTGTTGTTGTTACTGTGAGTCTCGGAGGCCATGGAAACATGAACAAAGGTAAAGCATATTTTGACGATCTGACTATGGAGGAAGTAGCAAGTGTGCCAAGCGGTGCAAAAGTAGCTCCTATTGAGGGCAAAGCACCAGCTGAAAACCCAGCTTCAGAAACCGGAAAATCAAGTAATACCGGTACAATAATTATCATTATTATAGTTGCTCTTATTGTTATAGGTCTTATAATATATATTGTGTTTGTTTCATCAAGGTCAGGAAAGGCTGAGAAGGATAATGACGAAGATCAATACTGTGAAGCTGACAATGAGACTAAGAATGATGAAGACTATGATGATTATGAATAGGTAATAAAAAAGCGATTAATGCAAGCTTATATGACTTTTAATTAAAAAGTTTGATTATATATAAAGGAGGCCTTTGGATGTCGGATTCTGTGATATATTCCGTTGTTGTTCCTGTTTACAATGAAGAACAGGTCGTACTTGAAAGCTATAAAAGGTTAAAAAAGGTTATGGATTCAGTTAATGAGCCGTATGAAATTATATTTGTAAATGATGGTAGTAGGGACAAGACAGCATTTATAGTAAATGAAATCTGCGAAAAGGATAAGAATATCAAGTTTCTTGACTTTTCCAGAAATTTCGGGCATCAGATAGCAATAACAGCAGGTATGGATTACACTGAAGGAGAGGCTATAATTGTTATTGATGCCGATTTGCAGGATCCTCCTGAGGTCATTCCAAAGATGATTGAAAAATGGAAGGATGGCTATGAGGTAGTATATGGGAAAAGGATAGAAAGAAAGGGAGACACTTTCTTTAAGAAATTTACTGCAGCGGCTTTTTACAGATTGCTTAGAAGAATGACTGATGTAGATATACCTGTTGATACAGGGGACTTCAGGTTGATTGACAGAAAAGTTTGCATTGCCTTATCCAATGTTGGTGAGAGAAGCCGTTATATAAGAGGACTAATAAGTTGGTTGGGATTTAAGCAGATTGGAGTAGAGTTTAGCAGGGACAAGCGTTTCGCAGGTGAAACAAAATACCCACTCAAAAAGATGGTAAAGTTTGCTTTTGATGCCATAACATCCTTTTCATATAAGCCGCTTAAGATTGCCACATATGCCGGAACATTAATATCTTTTATAGGGTTTATATATTTGATGGTGATAATATTTCAGGCATTGTTTACAAAGAACACGCAGCCTGGGTGGGCTTCATTAATGGCAATAACAATAGTCTTCAATGGTATCGTTCTTATGATTCTTGGAATTATAGGCGAGTATATAGGAAGAATCTACGATGAAGCTAAGGGAAGACCTCTATATATTGTCAGACAAACAAAAAACATCGAAAAAGATAAAAAAGGTCTAAGGGGATGGTAAGTACCATCCCTTCTTTATTTATAGGAAATTGGCGTGTTTATGGTGATTGTAAACGGGAATTTAGATGAGAAATTGTGGTGTAGAATGCAGCATAATTCCCTAGGCATCAAAAAAGCTTCCTAATCAATAGGAAGCTTTGGTGGAGGGAGATGGATTCGAACCATCGAAGTCAGCGACAACAGATTTACAGTCTGCCCCCTTTGGCCACTCGGGAACCCCTCCATATGGAGCTGGTGGACGGAATCGAACCCCCGACCTGCTGATTACAAGTCAGCTGCTCTACCTGCTGAGCTACACCAGCATATTAAGTTTTAATGGCGACCCGGAAGGGGCTCGAACCCTCGACCTCCAGCGTGACAGGCTGGCATTCTAACCAACTGAACTACCGGGCCATATTTGAAACTGAAAATATATATCAGTTTCTTTTTGGTGACCCATAGGGGAGTCGAACCCCTGTTATCGCCGTGAAAGGGCGGTGTCTTGACCACTTGACCAATGGGCCTTATTTGTTTGTCGTTGTCTTCAGCCGACAAAAGATATTGTACCCGGTATAGAGATAAAAGTCAAGCATATTTATAAAAAAAATATAATTTTTTTGTGGGGTAATATATGAGAGGGATAAATAGCTTATAATATAGCTAATTTGAGAGTTTTATAAAATTGCTAAAACAATATAAGTGAATTATTTCATTAGCAGGCTTAATAGCAACTATTTTGGTTGCCATAAGCATTTTTATCAAGCTTCAGTTTTGGCTGCCAAATGAGGGCTATAGAAGCACTGAGAATGCATGGTGCTATTGGTTATTGGTTCGGGTGTTCAGATTCAAACAAAATAAAACCGTGTATTTCATATTGGTTGAAATACACGGTTTTATTTAATGAGCCATCCGCGACTCGAACGCGGGACACCATGATTAAAAGTCATGTGCTCTGCCAACTGAGCTAATGGCCCGGACTTGTGGCTTCAGTCTTGTTGCCTGAGCCACACAAGTACATATGATACAGCATAATCCATATGTTTGTCAATAAGTTTTTTGAAATTATTTTTAAATTTATACTACTATGGTATTTGTTCTCTCTTTACCCACACCAATAAGCTTTACTCTAACTCCAACAACTTCTTCAATCCTTGACAAATACTTCTTGGCATTAGCGGGAAGGCTGTTAAATTCTCTTATATCTGAGATGTCTTCATTCCATCCGTCAAACTCTTCATAAATTGGCTCGCACTTAGCCAACTCTTCCAACGATGCAGGGAAGTGGTTTATAAGGACACCATCCTTTTTATAGCTTGTGCACAGCTTTATCTTAGCTATCTTACCAATTGTATCTATATGGTTTATGGCAAGAGCAGTAAGTCCATTAACTCTAGCGGCATACCTGATCATTACCAGGTCAAGCCATCCGCATCTTCTTGGTCTTCCGGTGGTTGTTCCGTATTCAAATCCCAGTTCTCTGATTTGGTCGCCTATTTCATTATTTTGCTCAGTAGGGAAGGGACCTGCACCAACTCTTGATGTATAGGCCTTCAAAACACCGTAAACGTCGTTTATATATGTGGGACCGATTCCTGCACCTATACAAACGCCACCAGCTACAGGATTGGAAGATGTTACATATGGATAGGTTCCAAAATCCAGGTCAAGGAATGTAGCCTGAGCACCCTCAAACAGTATGTTTTTACCTTCACTGATTGCCGTAAATAACATAAAGTTTGTATCGGTTATTTGCTTTTTCAATATTTTTGCGTATTCAAGATATTCTTCAATTATTTTATCTGCATCAAGCTTCTCGCCGCCATATACCTTTTCAATAATTAGATTCTTTATTTCAAGATTTGATTTTACTTTTTCCTTAAATATCTTCTCATCAATCAAATCACACATCCTTATGCCGCATCTCTCAGTTTTATCAGCGTAAGTCGGTCCGATTCCCCTTTTTGTAGTACCGAGGCTGTTATTGCCGCGGCTTTTTTCCTGAAGTTCATCTAGAACCTTATGATATGGCATAATAACATGGGATCTATCACTAATAAACAGATTGTCAGTATTAACACCTTTTTCATTTAAAGACCTTAATTCACCTATAAGAACAGCAGGATCGACTACAACTCCATTTCCGATTATGCATGTTTTGCCCGGATGTAGAATTCCGGATGGCACAAGATGAAGTGCATACTTGTTTCCGTTGGCTACTATTGTATGTCCGGCATTGTTACCGCCTGAGAACCGAACTACCAAATCGGAATCTTGAGCGAGTATATCAATGTATTTTCCCTTACCTTCATCTCCCCATTGGGTCCCGATTACTATCTTTGTAGACATTAAATTGTGCCTCCTAATCATAAATAAACTTTATTTTGGAAAATATCTTTTTCCAAATATATATTAACAGAATAAATATAAAAAGACAACATAAAACCCGAATATTATTTGCCAAACAATAAATAATGTTCGGGTTTTGCGTATGTAATCCTTGTGTAATTTAAAATTAGTCAAAGTGTTGCATTTATTCTTTGGTTGCAAGGTAATCATTGAGCTCTCTGACTAGTTTTTCAGGATCTATTCCATGAATACTGCATGCATCTTCGATGCTTTCTCCGGAAGATGAAGGGCATCCAATACAATGCATACCATGATTCATAAATATTGCAATTGTTCCTCTATCAATCTTCAAAACATCAGCTATGATCATTTGAGATGTTACTTTTGACATTTATATTTCCTCCTTATCATTGAATATAAATATTATACACCAATATTTTATTTTTATATACCCACTTTAATAATTTAAGAAAAGGCTTTACGACCAGTTTCGTATAAATTATTTCCGAAGCAATCTATTATAACTATTACAGGGAACTTCACAACTTCAAGCTTTCTAACAGCTTCAGCACCAAGCTCAGGGAAAGCGATAACTTCCTCTTTAACAATTGACTTGGCAAGAAGTGCACCAGCTCCTCCAGTAGCACCAAAATAGACTGATTTGAAGGACTTAATCGCAGAAACCACTTCAGGAGTTCTGAGTCCTTTACCAATCATACCCTTTAATCCTAATTCAATAAGCTTTGGTGCATATGCATCCATGCGGCCGCTGGTTGTAGGACCGGCAGAACCTATAACATGACCAGGCTTTGCAGGGCAGGGGCCAACATAGTATATGGTTTGGTTTTTTAGGTTAAAAGGCAACTCCTTACCTTCAAGAATTAAATTGTGTATTCTTTTATGTGCAGCATCTCTTGCCGCATAAATTGTACCGGTTATATAAACGGTGTCGCCGGCCTTTAAATTAATTATAACCTCATCTGACAATGGAGTATTTATATCATGATACATATATTCAGCCTCCAGCTTAATTTATAGATAAATCTCAGCATGTCTTGTGGCATGGCAACTAATATTGACAGCTACAGGAAGACCTGCTATATGAGTGGGAAAAACTTCAATATTGAGGCCCAGAGCAGTAACTCTCCCTCCTAGGCCTGCAGGACCTATACCAAGTTTATTTATGCTTTCCAGCATTTCTATCTCCAGCTCTTTAATGTGGTGCACCGGATTAAACTCATTAATAGGTCTTAGCAGTGCTTTCTTAGCCAGAAAAGCAGCTTTTTCCATGGTGCCTCCAATACCGACTCCAACAACAATAGGCGGACATGGATTAGGGCCGGCATTGCTTACAGTATCGAGTATAAACTTCTTCACTCCCTCTAGGCCATCAGAAGGCTTTAACATTTTCAGAGAACTCATGTTTTCACTTCCAAAGCCTTTTGGTGCTACAGTGATTTTTAGTTTGTCCCCATCGGTTATATTATAATGTATTACGGCTGGAGTGTTATCTCCCGTATTTTGCCTAAGAATCGGGTCTGAGACAACTGATTTTCTTAAATAACCCTTCTGGTATCCGTTTCTTACACCTTCATTTATAGCGTCGGATAAATTGCCATTAACAATTGCAACTTCCTGACCGATATCTATAAATATGACTGCCATACCGGTGTCCTGGCAAATTGCCAATTTTTCTTCTCTTGCTATACTGGCATTTTCCAGAAGCTGTTTTAATACCTCTTTGCCTGTACCTGATTCTTCTATGGCAAGTCCGGACTCCAAATTATTGAAAATGTCGGAGTTCAAGTAGTAATTGGAATCGATGCACAATTTTTCAACTGCTGTAGATATTTCTTGTGTAGTTATTTTTTTCATACAATCCTCCTCTGTATGATATAAAAATAGATGCAGATAAAAATGGATTTTTATAAACGCTATAAATATATTAATATACAACTCTCTAAAAGGCAATATTAAGGAGAGATAACATTTATTAAGTAACGATCAAGCTTGCAAAATCACTTTGTGATTTTGTTCTAATTTATGGTATAATTTAGTTATAACAATGGAAGGGGTCATGTATTTGAATTCTATACGTAATATACTTGTATGTGTTACTCAGCAAAAGACTTGCGAAAGACTGATAATGGAAGCCTCTAATATAAAGGGTAATTATGGGGGTGAACTTCATGTAATACATGTGGCTAAGAATGAGTGGAAATTCCTAGACAATGTAAAAGAAGGGGAGGCACTTGAGTACTTGTTCAGAGTCTCCAAGTCGGTTGGAGCAAAGTTGTCGGTATTAAAGTCAGATGACATTGTCAATACGATTCTAGAATATATCAATGATAATGACATTAATTTTATAGTGGTAGGTAAATCAAAAGAGATGCATAAGGAGAATAATTTCATAAAGACATTGGAAAATAATATTACTAATGTTGAAATATGTATTGTTTAGTGTGTATTTATGGAATAAAATCCGAAACTATTGATTTTTGAGGTTAAAAAGCACTAAATTATTGCTAAAAGCTTGACTTAATGCTACTTTCATTATAAAATAATGTCGAATTCCAAATACAGGAGGTTGTGTAAATGAATAAAACAGATTTAGTTAATGCAATTTCTTCAAAATCAGGTTTAAACAAGAAGAACAGTGAAGCTGCTTTAAACGCTTTTATCAGTACAGTGCAAGATACTTTGAAAGACGGAGATAAGGTTGTTCTTGTTGGATTTGGTACTTTCGAAGTAAGGGAAAGAGCTGCAAGGAAGGGTAGAAATCCTCAGACTAAGGAAGAAATTACTATACCAGCTTCAAAAGCACCTGTATTCAAAGCGGGTAAAGGTTTAAAAGATATCGTAAACTAATAAAATCCTATATTTAATTTCAAAAGAAAAACCCTTAAACTAGTTTAAGGGTTTTTCTTTGTGTGCTTTTTCTCTATATCAGGACTTTTGACAATTCAAATTTATTCTTACTTTGTCTGCTAGCATTGCTATGAACTCCGAGTTGGTGGGCTTACCTTTGCTGTAATTTATAGTATAGCCAAAAAGCGTGTCGATGCTGTCCGGATTACCCCTTGCCCATGTGCTTTCAATTGCATTTCTGATGGCTCTTTCAACCTTTTGGGGCGTAGTATTGAACTTCTGTGCAACAGATGGATAAAGAACCTTTGTAATAGAGCCAAAGACTTTGGAATTATTAACAGTCTGTACTATTGCCTCCCTAATATATTGATAACCTGCCATATGAGGGGGTATGCCGATGTCTCGCATCATGTAAGTAACCTGGACTTCAATGTCATTGGTGTTTTCGGCATGCTTCAATACACTTGAAGATGCCTTTTTTATATATGATTTGCCTTCGTTGAAGGACGAAATACAATTTTCTCTATGCAGCTGTTTTATTCTAGATATTAGCACTTCAACACTAAATGGCTTAACAATATAATATTCTGCTCCTAAGGACATTGCCTGCTGGATAAAAATATCCTGGCCAATTGCAGATAGCATAATAAAAATTGGTCTTCTAATGCTCGGCATTGTAGATAATTTTTCGAGAACACCTATTCCGTCAAGATTTGGCATTATGACATCAAGTATAACAACATCAGGTCTTAACTCTTTGATCATATCAAGTGCCTGTAAGCCATCTCTTGCAATTCCTATAACCTTCATTCCATCAGTCTGGTTCAAATAGTCATTTAGTATATCGCCAAATTCGATATTGTCATCTGTTATCAGTACTGATATTTCATTTTTCATAAATTATATCAACCCCTAGAAAATGATACTTCCTAATGCTCTACATTTTAAATAAATATAATGTTATACTGTTTAAAGTTCTTTCCCTGAATAAATAATGTTTATAATCTCATCGGCGATCTCAGTGGAAAGCTTTTCATTGCAGTCAATTATCAAAGACGCACATTTCTCATAGAGTGGTATACGCTCTAAATAAACATCATGAAAGCTTTTTCCGTCTCTGCGTGCCAATTTTCTATCCTTTGCCACTCTGTCTTCCAATACTTCAAAACTGGTTTTCAAATATATAACTATACCGTTTTTGGTGAGATGCTCCATGGCAGCTTCGCTGTATATAACACCACCACCGGTTGCAATAACTGAATTTTCAACCTTTATATTCAATACAGTCTGTTCCTGCGTTTCCAAAAATTTATCAAGCCCATAGCAGTCTACATATTCTTTTGGAGATAAACCGGTTATATTCTGAAGTAAATGATCGGTATCAAGAAAGCTTTTTCCTGTTCTTTCGGATAATAAATTACCTACGGTAGTCTTTCCTGAACTTGGCATGCCAATCATAATCAAGTTGTTTTTGCTCATATAAGTCTCCATTTATAATTAGTGTATATTGATTTTATATTGATTCTGTAAGGGCAATTTTACCCCCACAGCCTTCTATTAAATCACCAAATTCAGGGAAAGTTACATTGTAGGCCTCAGCCCCATTTATAATTACCTTACCCTCAATATTCAGACCTGCTATCGCTAAGGACATAACTATTCTGTGATCATCGTGACCTTCAACATTACCGCCTTTAAGCTTGCTGTTCCTAATAATAAGACCATCAGGAAGTTCCTCGATATCTGCTCCCAGCTTTTTTAATTCCATACACATGACAGCAATCCTGTCGGTTTCCTTAAGTCTTGCCTGGGGAACATTGACCAGGCGTGTCTCGCCCTCAGCAAAACAGCCTAAAACCGCCAGTGCCGGCAGTGCATCAGGAATTGAATTCATATCTATTTCAATACCTTTAAGGCCATTTCCCTTAACCCTTATACTGTTGCTGTTTATATCTACGGTAGCTCCCATCTCTTTTAAAATGGAAAAAACCATTTTGTCTCCCTGAGGGTCAGTCATATCCAAATTTTCCATTATGATTTCATCACCTGATATAGCGGCTTGAACAGCAAAAAAGGTCGCAGATGAAAAATCACCGGGAATAGCCATGTTAAATGGCTTGTAAGATTGATTGCCGTATACATATATTGATTTAAAGTTATTATTCTGGTACTTAATTCCCTGTTTGTCTAGCCACCATAGGGTCATTTCCACATAAGGTGCCTCGTTTAGCCTTGTTATGCTTATTTCGGAATCCTTTTCCAAAAGCGGTGTATGTATAAGCAAAGATGACAAATATTGTGATGTTATAGCATCAATGCTTGTATTGCCGCCTTTTAATACTCCTCTGACTACAACAGGTGCCAGGCCGTTGTTTCTTGTGGAAAAAACATTGGCTCCTAATGAGTTGAGGGATTCTATCAAGGGACCGAGGGGGCGTCTGCGTATTTGATAGTCTCCTGTCAATACGGTGCAGCCTGGGTTCAAGGATGCAGTTGAAACTGCAAACCTCATGGTAGTACCTGAATTTCCTACATCCACTATATCATCAGGGGTTATGGGATTGGTTCCGAAGCCGTCTATTTCATATTTGTTATCTGTGAAATTTATATTTGCACCAAAGAACTCACATACTTTCACTGCAGAGTCCGCATCATTTGAAAGAAGCGGATCATAAATCTGAGAAGCTCCTTTTGTAAGGCTGGCTAAAAACAATGCTCTAATGGTATGTGACTTTGAGCCTGGAATTTTTATTTTTCCGGTTATTTTAGATTTTTCTACTATTAAATACATGTTGACCCCTTTCATAGAACTACAAATATAATAAGGTAAAACTTTACAAAAGCTAAATAAAAACCATATATAAACTTACAATATGCATGAAAGTTTTGAATTTTGCTTACCCTAACTATATATCTATATTAATATAGTTATTACTAGTAGTCAAATTTGATTTGTCATGGGCAAGAAAATTTGAACACAAAAATCCTTAAAAATTCTTAAATATTTGATGGATATTTGATCAGGTTCACAGGAAAATCTTTATTCATAAATGCATCAGTTATATGTAAAAATGTGGGAAGGAATTTAAAAGATTTGTTATTTAATAGCTAATATTGGTCATAAAGCTGAAACGGCATAAATATTAGTTGACTTACATATAAATTTTGGTTAAAATTTAACTATAAATTAACTTTTATTGTGCTAAAATAGCTCGTAAAATCAGAATCTAAATAATAGACATAAGTTTTAAAATAAAACGACAGATCACTTAAATTGTGCTGTCTCGTTTATTTTTTATCACCGTATGACCAAGTTTGATTATCTTTAAAAAAGATTAACATACAAAACTAATAAAGGTATATGTGTATATTTGAAAGTAATATGCTGCTATCTTATGAGGATAACAGTGTTTTACAAATAAATTTTAGAAGATTGTTCAAAAATGTGTTCTTTGATAAGTGAATATCGTACACTAATATATGCTATAACACGATATTAATACAGTTTTATATATAGTATTCGCTGAAATTGTACTTAGTACTATTTATCCTATAAGTCTAAGGAGTTAAATATATTTATATCTAAGAAGATTTAGATTTATCGTATATAATACATAGATGGATCGATCTTTCTGCATAAATATATAGAATTATCCTTCAGCCTAGATATTTGCATTATGGAATATCCCTATAATTCTATCTTTTATTCACTCATTTCTTTATTCTCATAATTCCTGATATATCAGTACGGTTTATTAACAAAGTAGTATTGTATAAATATGCACATTTATTAAACCGGTATTATGAAATAAGTTAATTAACTGCTTATGGGATAATTCTTATAAATGGCTTAATTAATGAAAGGGGGAATAAAACTTATTATCGGACTTCCAATGTATATGATTATAGGATGATAAAGTATTCAGGGTTTTCTAGCATAAATTGTACATGTAGTGTTTATGCATAATTATTATTTAGTGTTGATATCACTTGCAAAGCCGGTTTTTGTACAGATTCTAATTAATTTGTTTACTAATAATAGGAGGGAAAGAGATGCTAAAAAAATTATCAGTAATTGGGCTGCTTTCATTTACAGCAGTGGCGGCAGCGTCAACAGCTAATGCAGCTGAGCTACTCCAGACCACAACCTTTACAGGCGGAGTCAGCTTACCATGGCACATATCTGAAAGTAATGAAAACAACTCTTATTCATTTATTAAGGATGGCAAGTATGTTGTTCACATGGACGGAAAAGGAACAAACAAATGGGATGTTCAGATCAGACACAGAGAAATAGCAATTCAAGCAAATCACAAGTATACAGTTAAATTCTCTGTAACTGCGGATAAGTCTACTAAGATTTATACAAAGATCGGAGACATGGGTGAGCCATACGGTGAAGCTTGGAACAACAACTGGAACCCATTCTCAATCACAGCAGGACAAACTCTTACTGTAAATCAAACGTTCACAGCAAGTAAAGACTATAAGACTGCTGAGTGGGCTTTCCACCTTGGTGGTGAATTAGCCACCTCACTTCCTGTTGAGATAAGCTTTATCTCAATGTCACTTGATGATCCAGATTTTAAGCCGACTCCAGTACCAACAGCTACACCAGCAAGAGATATCCGTGTAAATCAGCTGGGTTATTACCCAAATGCTGCTAAAAAGGCAACTTTAAAAGTAGCTGCGGGAGCTTCAACTACTACTTGGCAGCTCAAAAACAGCTCAGGTACAGTTGTTGCATCAGGTACTACAAAACCATACGGTCCTGACCATGCATCAGGAGAAAACGTGCAGATAATCGATTTCTCAGATTTCAAAACTGTTGGTAAGAATTATCAGCTTGTTGCTGGTAGTGCTACAAGCTTCCCGTTCGATATCGGCACTGATATGTATACTTCAATGAAATATGATGCAATCAAGTATTTCTATCATGCAAGAAGCGGTATAGAAATTAAAATGCCTTATGCTGTTGACACAAAATGGGCACGTGCAGCTGGTCATACAAAAGATACCGCTACACTAATTACAGGAAGAAACTACAATGGTCCTGCAAGCGTTGACGGTACAGGCGGATGGTATGATGCAGGTGACCATGGTAAATACGTTGTAAACGGTGGTATCTCACTGTGGACAATGCAGAACATATATGAGCACTCCCTTGCAAAAGGTAAAGATGCTCAGTTCGCTGACAGCAAATTAAACATTCCAGAAAGCGGAAACGGCAAAAATGATATGCTTGATGAAACTCGCTGGGAAATGGAATGGATGCTCAAGATGCAGATTCCTTCAGGATATGACAGAGCAGGTATGGCAATTCACAAAATGGCTGATGAAGCTTGGACAGCATTGGCAACTCGTCCTGATCAGGACACATTGAAACGTATATACTATCCACCATCAACAGCAGCTACATTAAACCTTGCTGCATGTGCTGCACAGGCTGCACGTATGTGGAAAACAGCTGACTCAGCATTCTCATCAAAATGTTTGACTGCAGCAGAAACAGCTTACGCTGCTGCTAAGAAAAACCCTGCTGTATATGCTCCATACGGACAAGAGCCAGGTAGCGGAACTTACGGTGACAACTATGTAGAAGATGATTTCTACTGGGCAGCATGTGAATTATATATTACAACTGGTAAATCAGATTACCTTACTGATATAAAAGGCTACAAAGCTGCATTCCAAATGCCTGTTACATTGTCAGGTGAATCCAACGGTATGGCTGGATGCTTTGACTGGGGTGCTACAGGTGGTTTAGGAACCCTTTCACTTGCTTTGCACAAATTAACTGAATTCCCAGAAGTAGGAACAAGCATTATGAAGGCTGCTGATACATTTATGGCAGTTCAGGCTAAAGAAGGTTATGGTATACCTCTTGCTGAATCAACTTACGTAAACGAATTCGCCGGTCAGTCAGAGACTATATCAGGTTACCCTTGGGCATCAAACTCATTCGTTATCAATGAGTCAATCGTTATGGCTTACGCTTTTGATGTAAGTAAGGGAAATTCAAAATACTTCAACGGTGTTACAGAATCAATGGACTACCTGATGGGACGTAACCCATTGTTACAGAACTATGTAACAGGATACGGAGAAAACCCATTAAAGTATCCTCACCACCGTTTCTTCTGTCCTCAGATAGATCCTGCATACCCATCAGCACCTCCAGGATTCCTTTCAGGCGGACCAAACTCAGCTTGTCAGGACCCATGGGCTTCCGGTTCAGGTTTGAAGGGTTCTGCAGCACAGTTGACTTTCCTTGACCACGTTGAATCATGGTCAACAAACGAAGTAACAATCAACTGGAATGCTCCTCTTGCATGGATCACTTACTACCTGGATACTTATAATGGTGGAGTAGTACAAACATCAGAAACTCCGACTACTACTACTAAACCTACTACAGTTGTTCAGGTGCCTGAAGATGTAAACCAAGACCGTGCTGTTAACATGGCTGACGTTATGTTTATAGCAAGAGCATTCGGTACTACTTCATCTGATACTAAGTATGATCCTGCTTGCGATTTGAATAAAGATGGGGCTATAAACATGGCTGACGTTATGATGCTCGCTTTGAAATTTGGGTATACTTATTAATATTAAAAATATATATTAACAAGCTAATTTTGTAATAATATTCAGAGGTATGAAAATGCAAACGTTTTCATACCTCTTTTGTATTTATAGTAGAAATACATAGTGCCAAAATGTAAAATAATATTATATTATAAAATAATAAATATAACATTTAGGAGAACGATATGCTGGATATATGTATTTTAGGAACAGGCGGGATGATGCCTCTGCCTGGCAGGTGGCTTTCTTCCGCGTTAATCAGGTATAATGGTAAAATGATACTTGTTGATTGCGGAGAAGGTACCCAGATAACATTAAGAAATGTTGAATGGGGTTTTAAATCAATCGAAGCAATTTGCGTTACTCACTTTCATGCAGATCACATAGCAGGCTTGCCCGGACTCTTGCTGACTATCGGCAATTCCGGCAGGGAGGAAAACCTTAAAATAATCGGTCCTAGAGGGCTAAATAAGGTTGTAGAATGCCTGACATATATATCACCACAGCTTCCCTTTTCTCTTGACTTGATTGAAGTAGAAGAAGATGCTGGAAGTTGTATTGATGTAAGCGGTATATCATTGGAATATCTCATGCTGGATCATAACATTCCCTGCTATGGATACAGCTTTAACATAAAGCGACCGGGTAAGTTTGATGTAGATAAGGCCAATAGATTAAGTGTCCCACAAAGGTTATGGAGCAAGCTTCAAAAGGGTGAGGAAATCGAGCATGAGGGCAAAATATACAGACCGGACATGGTGTTGGGGGATGAGAGAAAAGGACTTAAGATCTCTTATTGCACCGATACAAGGCCTACAGAGGGAATGGTGGAATTTATAAAGGACTCAGATATCTTTGTATGTGAAGGAATGTACGGAGAGGATGACAAGATTCAAAAGGCAATAGAAAAAAAGCACATGCTGTTTAAAGAAGCAGCTCAGCTTGCCCGGCAGGGACACGTAAAAGAGATGTGGCTTACACATTATAGCCCATCCTTAGAAAATCCGGATGAATTTTTGGAAAATGCTGCCCATATATTCCCGAACACTTTGGCAAGTAAGGATTTAATGAAAAAGACGTTGAGGTTTGAAGACTAGATATAAAGGCTAGATATAAAGACTAGGCATAAAGGCTAGGCATAAAGACTAAATGAAGTCTATTTAAAGATCACCTATGAGTTGGTATGGGGAGGAGGAAAAAGAATGAGTAAAAGATCAGAAAAAAATTTGCATGAAAGGGTGGACTTAAAAATAAACAAGTGCAAAAACAATTGCATAAGCAAAAGAATGGCGGCAAGGATAATCACCATGGCAATAACAATACCTTTAGCTGCAGCAACCTATGTTGTAACAGAAAGAAGCGGTTCAATGGCAGCATCGGGGTCAGCTGATATATATCAGCAAAGATTTATGGAGATGTGGGATAAGATCAATGACCCTGATAACGGTTATTTCAGTGAAAAAGGTATACCATATCACTCTGTGGAAACCCTGATGTGCGAAGCCCCTGATTATGGACATGAGTCCACAAGTGAGGCATTTAGCTACTGGATATGGCTTGCATCTATGTATGGAAGGTTTACAAGTGATTGGTCAAAGTTTGATCAAACCTGGGTGGCTACAGAAAAATATATTATACCGTCTTTTTTGGACCAGCCCGGTATGGACAAGTATACCCCTGAAAAGCCTGCACAATTTGCCGCTGAGTGGGAAACACCCGATAAGTACCCCAGTGCACTGAGTGATCAGGTGAGATCAGGGAACGATCCTCTGCATGCCGGTTTGGTATCTGCATACGGCACTGACATAATGTATGGAATGCATTGGCTTCTGGATGTAGATAACTGGT
Source organism: Pseudobacteroides sp. (assembly GCF_036567765.1). Classification (NCBI taxonomy): domain Bacteria; kingdom Bacillati; phylum Bacillota; class Clostridia; order Eubacteriales; family Oscillospiraceae; genus Pseudobacteroides; species Pseudobacteroides sp. The sequence goes on along the minus strand of NZ_DATCTU010000104.1, from coordinate 39,966 downwards.
ATGGCTATGGCAGAAGGGGAGACGGAAGGACCAAACCGTCAGTTATGAATACATACCAAAGAGGTCCCCAGGAATCGGTATGGGAAACTATACCACATCCATCCTGGGATAATTTTAAGCCAGGATGGGGCGGTAAAAAGGGCTTTGTAGATCTCTTTGTTGCCGATTCGGCACCGGATAAGCAGTGGAGGTATTCTATCGCTTCCGATGCGGATGCAAGAGCAATCCAGGCTACATATTGGGCTAGCAAGTGGGCTAAAGAACAGGGCTATAATGTAACAGGATCTGTATCAAAGGCATCAAAGCTGGGGGATTACCTCAGGTATTCTATGTTTGACAAGTACTTCAGGGTGATCGGAGGTAAAGGAAAGGCAGGTCCGGGAGGAACTGACTATGATTCATGCCATTACCTGCTTGCATGGTATTATGCCTGGGGAGGAGGACTTAATGGTTATTGGTCGTGGAAAATAGGTTCAAGCCACAATCATTTCGGTTATCAAAACCCAATGGCAGCATGGGTTATGTCAAACCAGACGGAATTCAAGCCAAAATCCACAACAGGCTCAAATGACTGGGCAAAGAGTTTTGAAAGGCAGCTGGAATTCTATACATGGCTTCAGTCTGATGAAGGAGCTATTGCAGGCGGTGCTACTAACTCATTAAACGGTAGATATGACTTATTCTCCGAAGATACAGCTACCTTCTATGGTATGGGATATGAAGCGAACCCGGTTTATTTAGATCCGGGAAGCAATACATGGTTTGGATTTCAGGCCTGGTCAATGCAGCGTATAGCGGAATTGTATTATGAAACAGGAAATCAAGCTGCAAAAAAACTTATGGATAAATGGGTGGGTTGGATTAAGAAAGAAGTAAAGCTATCACCCGATGGCAAGTTCGAAATCCCATCAACAATATCATGGTCGGGACAGCCTTATACCTGGAATGGAGCGAGACAGGAAAATGACCGGCTGCATATTAAGGTTGAAAATTATGGGACTGATTTGGGCATAACAGGTTCATTGGCGAATACATTATTATACTACAGTGCAGCCACAAAAAAGTGGTCAACATATGATGACTCATCAAGGCTGTTAGCAAAAGAGCTACTTGACCGTATGTGGAATATGTACAAGGATGAAAAAGGTCTTTCGGCACCGGAAGCACGTGCCGATTATAGCAAGTTTTTTGATCAGACTGTATATGTACCAAGCGGCTGGACAGGAACCATGCCTAATGGAGATATAATCAAGCCCGGTATCAAGTTTATTGATATACGTTCAAAGTATAAAAATGATCCGGACTGGAAGAAGGTAGAGGATGCTTACAAGAGCGGTATGGCACCTGTCTTCAACTACCATCGTTTCTGGGCACAATGTGATATAGCATTGGCTCTAGGTACATATAGTTTACTCTTCGGAAATCCACAGGTTGTTAAGCCTTCAGAAAAACCCACTACTGTTCCTACACCTACGCCTGCACCTGTTAAGGGATTAATAAAGATTGAGGAGTATAATGCCAATCCTGTAGATATTGCCAGCAGTATCAGGCCAAGGTTCTTTGTTTCAAATGTAAGTGATTCGCCTATAAATCTGGAGGATATTAAACTTAGGTACTATTACATAAATGAAGGTGAAGATATTCCGCCTGAGTTTACCTGTGACAGTGCTTCTGTGACAAATGCCACCGGATTTCATGACTTCAAGAAGTGGGTCAAATATAAGTTCAGTGTTATTGAGGAGCCATCTGATGATGCGGATTATTATATGGAATTTGGGTTTAATTCCGGGGCTGGGAAGCTGGAACCAGGGGAAAGCATTAAAATAGAACTTAGATGGAACAAGCCCAACTGGCCAAACTATTATCAGGCAAATGACTATTCTTACAATCCAACTGCAGAAAGTCCCGTAGAGTGGCTTAAGACTACCGGGTATGTAAAGAATGTTTTAGAGTGGGGGAAAGAACCTGATTGTATAACACCTGTTATGCCTTCTGTTACTTCTACTCTTGTGCCATCGACTCCCGGTTCTTCATCAGGTTATACCGTAACAGGTTATGTTAGTGCCGACTTTTCATATAGCCAGGCTTCAGCACCTAAAGTTAAAGGCGGGTTTAAGGTTGAGATAAGTGACGGTAAATTATCGGCAGTTACTAATGAAGATGGGCATTTTGAAATCAAGAACGTTCCTGCTAATACAAACGGATATTCTCTAAAAATATCAAAGGATGGGTTTTTGGCAAGGGTAATTAATAATATAAAGGTAGAGTCCGACAAGGTTATTTCGGCTGCAAACTCTCCAATTATTTTGTGGGCTGGGGATTTTAATACCGGGGACCCGCAGGATGGTGTAATAAATATGAAAGACATTATTGCACTTGCAAAGTTATTTGGTGTAACAAATTCTGATAGTAAATACTCTGAAGAGTTTGATCTAAACAGGGACAATGCAATAAACATGGGAGATGTTATTATAATAGCAAAGCGTTTTAATAAAGTTTCTTCAGAATACTAAGCTGTAATGCGTATAATATGGTTTACCCATGTTAAGCATCATTGACAAACTGATAATAAAAATAATATAATAGTAATGTACATTTAAATACAATAAAAGTAAAAATGTTGGTAATCGGTGCTACTATATGTAATTTTATGAAACAGTTACATGTAGTGCAATCCATTATAATCAATACAAAGAGAAAGTGGGGGTTTTATGACAAAAAGTGTTGGTAAAAGAACGAAAAGAGTTTTAAGTATCATGCTTGCAGTATTTATGCTGTTTGGCATGAGTGTGGTCTCTATGGCTGAAGATAATACTGCAGCTCAGGACAATACTGCTGCCTATAAGGTTTCAGGGTATGTGTCTGTAGAAACCTCAGGAGCTCCTGTTAATGAAATCATGGTTTATTCGCCGGTGAGAGTGCAGATTGAAGGAACAGATCTTTCAGCAACTGCTGACGGTAAAGGGTATTTTGAAATCCCAAATGTTCCGGAAAATACTTCAGGTTATACGCTGAAGTTCAGTAAAAGAAACTGCCTTACTAGAACAGTAGAAGGAATAGTTGTATTGACGGATACAGTTGTAAGCACTGAAAAAGAGCCTATTATGCTCTGGACCGGGGATGTTCCGAAGGATGGAGTCCAGGATGGTGTTGTTAATGTGTCTGATGTTATTACAATAGCAACAGCCTTTAACACAACATCAGCAAACCCGAATTTTAAAAGGGACTGTGACCTGAATGCTGACTCATCGGTTAATATGGCTGATGTGGTTATTGTTGCAAGAAATTTTAACAAAACAATTCAAGACTACCGCAAGCATTTTGCTCCTTTACCTGTTGTAGGTTCATTTGAAAATTTAAAAAATATGATACCTAAAAATACCTATTCAACATACTATTTAGATGGATGGAATGCAACTACAGGTATGCCGACAGGTATTCCGGTACCTGTTGCCACAGCTGCACCAGGTGGTTCTGCTACTCCTAATGCCCCTAAAAGCACCGACTACTCAAAAGTAAACAGTCAGGTGGAGGGTGTTGATGAAGCCGACGTAGTTCAGACAGATGGGGAATACATATACCAGGTAAATAAAAACAAGATTGTCGTGGCAAAAGCTTATCCTGCGAACAACATGGAAGTTGTAAACACGCTGAGCCTATCAACAGACACTTCCTTTACTCCAAGGGAGATGCTTCTTGGAAAGGACAAGCTTATTGTTATAGGCACATCATATGAGACTATAAAAGTTAATCTTCCTACACCAGTACCTTCATTATCTACAATACTACCCGCAGTTACACCAACACCAGGCAGAGTAACTCCTAGTATAGGTCTCATTGCACCTCCTACAAATTATATCCCAACCTATAGCGTGACAACAACAAGGGCTTTTGTACTTGATATTACCGATAAAAAGGACATTAAAACAATTAGAGTTGTTGACGTGGATGGAAATTATATTTCGTCTAGAAAGATTGACTCGGTATTGTACCTTGTAACAAACAAATCAATCTATAACTACATCCAGTATGGAGACACTGATTACGCAAAGCCTCGCTACCGTGATTCCAGCTTAGGAGACAGCTATAAATGTGTTGACTATGACAATATCAACTATTTCCCAGAGTTTATAAGACCAAATTATCTTAACATAGCAGGATTTGATGTTGAAGATAAGGGGAGCAAGCTAAATTTTACAAGCTATTTAGGTGCGGGAGATAAAATGTATGTATCTCAGAACAATATTTATATTGCAGAGACAAATTATTATTCATATCCTGTGCTTCTCGCAAAACCTGCAGTAGGCATAATGCCCATGCCTTTATATAACACTCAAAACACATTGATATACAAGTTCTCAATTGATAAGGGCGTATCTTCGTTTAAAGGCAAGGGAGAAGTGCCCGGAACTATTTTAAACCAGTATTCAATGGATGAAAGTAAGGGATATTTCAGAATTGCTACTACTGTTGGTTCTGTTTGGGGAACTGGAGATAATATTTCTAAAAACAACCTGTACGTAATGGATGATAATTTTAAAATTACGGGAAAAATTGAAAACATAGCTCCTGGTGAAAAGATTTACTCTGTTCGTTTCATGGGTGACAGGGGATATATGGTTACATTTAAAAAGGTGGACCCATTATTCGTATTTGACCTGAAGGACCCTAACAAGCCTGCAATTTTGGGGGAATTAAAGATACCTGGTTATAGTGATTATCTGCATCCTTATGATGAAAATCATGTAATAGGCTTTGGCAAGGATTCCATTGAATCAGGAAGCGATCAATTCGCATGGTATCAGGGTATGAAGGTTGCAATGTTTGACATTACTGATGTAAACAATCCAAAAGAGAAGTTCAAGGTTCTTATTGGGGACAGGGGAACTGACTCAGAGCTTTTATATAATCCAAAAGCACTGTTATTCTCCAAATCCAAAAACATAATGTCTTTCCCGGTGAAATTGTATGAGATTCCTGAAGAAAAGAAGCAGGACCCATCCGTTACTGTTTCTACTTCAATGCCTGAATATGGAAAGTTTACATATCAGGGAGCTTATGTATTTAATATCGATATGGAAAAAGGTTTTATATTAAAGGGAAGAATAACACACCTTTCCGATCAGGAATTGGCACAAATCAATTCATCACAATACTATTATTCGTATAATAATGACAGTTTTATAAACAGAATAATGTATATAGATGATGTTCTTTATACTTTGTCCAATAACAAGATAAAAGCCAGCAACATGGGAGATCTGAAAGAAATAAACAAGGTTGATATTGTACAACCAACTGCTACTCCCACTCCTATAAAAGTATATTAAGGCATAACAAAAAAACAACTTAAAGCCCAAATAGCCAAAATAAAAAGCCCGATTAACCAAAGTTAATCGGGCTTAGTTTTATTTGAAATTATTAGCCTTGTGCCATTTTTTCAAGCTGCTCGTATTTTTCAAGTGCGTTCTTTTCAGCAGCAGTAAAGAGTTCTTCAGCCTTTTCAGGGAAGAGTCTTGTGAGTGAAGAGTAACGTACTTCGCTCATTATAAACTCTTTAAATGAAGCAGTAGGCTTCTTTGAATCCAGTATGAACGGATTCTTTCCTTCCAACTTGAGTAATGGGTTGTATCTGTAGAGGAACCAGTAACCAGCTTCAACAGCAAGCTTGGATTCCAACTGAGTGCATCCCATACCTAGCTTCAATCCATGATTGATACATGGAGCGTATGCAATAACAAGTGATGGTCCAGGATAACTTTCAGCTTCAATTAATGCTTTTATTAATTGATTCTGATTAGCACCCATAGCAACCATTGCTACGTATACATATCCATATGACATTGCCATCATAGCAAGGTCTTTCTTCTTAGTTACTTTACCTGATGCAGCAAACTGTGCTATAGCACCTGTTGGAGTAGCCTTTGAAGACTGACCGCCTGTATTCGAGTAAACTTCTGTATCCATAACCAGTATGTTTACATCTTCGCCTGAAGCAAGGACATGGTCGAGACCACCGAAACCGATATCATAAGCCCATCCGTCTCCACCGAATATCCATTGTGATTTCTTAACGAGGAATTCTTCTTTTTCAACAATTTCATCAACTATAGCTTTAGCTTCGCTGCCAGTGTATGCTTTGAGTAAAGGTAACAATGTAAGAGCTGCTTTCTTTGAACCCTTTGCATTATCCTTATTTTCCAACCAGTCTTTCAATGCAGCCTTTATTTCTTCAGATATGCCTGTATTTAAAGCTTCATTAGCAAGATCTGCAAGCTTAGCTCTGATTTGGTTAACAGCAAGAGCCATACCATAACCGTACTCGGCATTGTCTTCGAACAATGAGTTTGCCCAAGCAGGTCCATGACCTTTATGGTTTGTTGTATATGGAGTTGATGGTGCACTTCCGCCCCAGATTGATGAACATCCTGTTGCGTTGGCTATATACATTCTGTCACCAAACAACTGTGTGATTAATTTTGTATAAGGAGTTTCTCCACAACCCATACATGCTCCAGAGAACTCAAGGAGAGGCTGTTCGAACTGGCTTCCTTTAACTGTTTCTGGATTCGCAGGATTTTCCTTAACGGATAATTTCATTGCGTAATCCCAGTTTTCTATTTCAGCTGTCTGTGATGCCAATGGCTTCATAACAAGTGATTTAACCTTGGAAGGACAAACCTGTGCACAGTTTCCGCAGCCAGTACAGTCAAGAGTTGAAACCTGGATCTTAAAGTCGTAGTTTTCAAAGCCCTTACCGATAGCTTTCTTTGTTACAAATGACTTAGGTGCATTTGCAGTCTCTTCAGAAGTAAGAAGGAATGGTCTTATGGCAGCATGAGGACATACATATGAACACTGGTTACACTGAATACAGTTATCAGCCTGCCATTCAGGAACGTCTATAGCAATACCTCTTTTTTCATACTTTGATGATCCCTGTGGGAAAGTACCGTCTTCAATACCAACAAAAGTACTTACAGGGAGCTTGTCGCCTTCCTGTCTGTTAACTGGATCTTGTATGTTCTTAACGAATGCAGGAACATCCATTTCAACTACAGGAGCATCTTCAGCAGTTGCCCATGAAGCAGGAACATCAATTTTATTTAATGCACCAATACCCTTGTCAACAGCAAGCTGATTCATGTTGACAATTTTTTCTCCCTTTTTGCCGTATGAAGCAACTATAGCATCTTTCATGTACTTAATAGCATCTTCAAGAGGAATGATATCAGCGAGCTTGAAGAATGCAGCCTGCATGATCATGTTGATCCTGTTTCCAAGGCCTATTTCTTTAGCTATGCTAACAGCGTCTATTGTATAGAATTTTATATTGTTTTTAGCAAGTATTCTCTTCATTTTTCCAGGAAGATTCTTATCCAATTCTTCTGCAGACCATGCACAGTTTAAGAGGAAAGTTCCGTTTGGCTTAATGTCGGAAACCATATCATATTTATCAACATATGAAGGGTTGTGACAAGCAAGGAAGTCTGCCTTTTTAACGAGATATGTTGATCTGATTGGCTTTTTGCCGAATCTTAAGTGGGATACTGTTATACCGCCTGATTTCTTTGAGTCATATGAAAAGTATGCCTGTGCATACATGTCGGTGTGGTCACCTATTATCTTAATGGAGTTCTTGTTGGCACCAACAGTACCGTCAGAGCCCAAGCCCCAGAATTTACAACTGATTGTACCTTCGCCTGTTGTATCTACTTCTTCACCGATAGGAAGTGACAAGTTTGTAACATCATCAACGATACCAACAGTGAAGTGGTTCTTGGGAGCATCTGCCTTAAGGTTGTCAAATACTGCGATAACCTGTGCAGGTGTTGTATCCTTAGAACCAAGACCGTAACGTCCGCAAACGATGAGTGGCCTAACTTCCTGATCATAGTAAACTGTAGCTATATCCTGGTACAATGGTTCTCCTATTGCACCTGGTTCTTTTGTTCTGTCAAGAACCGCGATTTTCTTAACTGATGCAGGCATTGCTGAAAGGAAGTGCTTAACTGAGAAAGGTCTGAAAAGACGTACTTTTAATATACCGACTTTTTCGCCTTTAGTAGTCAAGTAATCAATTGCTTCTTCAGCAGCATCACATACAGAACCCATAGCAACGATTACTCTGTCTGCATCCGGTGCTCCGTAGTAGTTGAACAAGCCGTAGTTTCTTCCTGTCAGCTTGTTGATTTCATTCATGTAGTTTTCTACTATTGCGGGAACTGCATTATAGAAAGGATTGCAAGCTTCACGAGCCTGGAAGAATATATCAGGGTTCTGAGCTGTTCCTCTTAATACAGGATGTTCAGGATTTAATGCATTCTTCCTGAACTGCTTTATTGCATCCCAATCCACTAATTTAGCCAGGTCTGCATAATCAAGAACTTCTATCTTCTGAACTTCTGCTGATGATCTGAAACCATCGAAGAAGTGAAGGAATGGAACTCTTCCTTTAATAGCACTTAAGTGAGCTACAGCAGCTAAATCCATTATTTCTTGAACGTTGCTTGCACAGAGCATTGCAAAACCTGTCTGACGACAAGCCATAACGTCTGAATGGTCACCGAATATTGAAAGAGCATGGCTTGCAAGAGCACGTGCACTTACATGAAATACACCTGGAAGCAATTCACCTGCTATTTTGTACATGTTCGGAATCATTAAAAGAAGACCTTGAGACGCTGTAAAAGTAGTTGTTAAAGCACCTGCAGCGAGGGAACCGTGAACTGTACCTGCTGCTCCTGCCTCTGACTGTAATTCGGCAACTTTAACCTGTTGTCCGAAAATGTTTTTTCTACCGTGTGCTGACCACTGGTCAACATTTTCTGCCATTGTAGATGATGGCGTGATAGGATAGATACCTGCAACCTCAGTAAACGCATAGGCTACATGGGCGGCAGCGGCATTTCCATCCATTGTCTTCATGACCTTTGCCATTTTATTTTCCCCCATTTGCTATATATATTATTTATTGAAAAGCGAGTATTGTGTATACATTATACATTCTATAACTCATAATCATTATAACATAAAAATAAATCTAGTAAATACCATAATTAAAGTTAGATAAAGAATTTTGTTAAAAAAATAGCAATTTTTTTTGTGCATTGGTTAACCGTAATTGTTTATCCCTTATTTAATTTATACTACCTGAATGATTATATATGATATAATTCTTTATTATGATATATTTAATAAAAAGTGGAAAAAATAAACCAATCACATGGATTTGGATGGGGGATAAAAAATGCAAAGAAGCAATAGCTTTGTAAGTGCTATAATTGTAGCCGCGGGAAGCGGGACACGAATGAACATGGAAAAAAACAAAATGTACATAGATGTGGGAGCTAAACCGCTTCTTGCAAGAACCATACAGGTTTTTCAGGAAAGCAGTCTTATTGATGAAATAATATTGGTTACAGGTTCAGGTGATATTGTCTTTTGCAAGCAGCATATTATTGACTGGTACGATTTAAATAAGGTAAAAAAAATAGTAGCAGGAGGTAAGGAAAGACAAAATTCCGTATATAATGGTCTTTGTGAAGTTTGTGAAAGAACTGATGTAGTTCTTATACATGATGGTGCAAGACCTTTTATAAACGATGAAATAATAAAAAACAGTATTGATGCTGCAGTTTTATACGGAGCAGCAGGTGTGGCGGTGCCGGTTAAGGATACAATAAAGGTTTCAGATGAAGAGGCTTATATAAAGGATACCCCTGACAGAAAGTATCTGTGGGCTATTCAGACCCCCCAGTCCTTTAAGTATGATATTGTTTTAAATGCTCACAGAAGGGCTGTAGAAGACGGTTATATCGGGACGGATGATGCAGTTTTGGTGGAGAGGATGGGGCATAGGATGAAGCTCATAATGGGAAGCTACTATAATATAAAGATAACAACGATGGAGGATATTGCTTTTGCAAATGCTATAGTTGAAAACATGGATAAGGGACTTTAATTTAAGGAGGGATTTTTATGGTTAGTGTTCAAGGACTAGCAAAAAGTTTTGGCGTTAACAAGGCAGTAGAAAATATCAGCTTTGAAATAAGAAAGGGAGAAGTCTTCGGCCTTCTTGGGGAAAACGGTGCAGGCAAGACTACCACCCTTAGAATGCTTGCTACAATGCTGAAGCCTACATCGGGAACAGCTGTGATTAATGGCAAAGATATAAATGAAGACCCTCAGGCTGTACGCTTCCAGATAGGTATTCTATTCGGCGGAGAGATGGGCTTATATGACAGGCTTACGGTATATGAAAACATAGCATATTTTGCAGAGCTTAACGATATGGACAAAAGTAAAATAAAAACAAGGATAGGGGAGATTGCAAAAATCTTTGGAATGGAAGAATTTATGAATAAGCGAGCAGGCAAGCTTTCAAAGGGAATGAAGCAGAAGGCTGCATTCGGAAGGGCTATTGTTCATGATCCCCAGATCATGTTTTTTGATGAGCCTACATCAGGTCTGGATGTGAGTGCTGCTAGAAACGTTCATGATTTCATAATGGATTGCAAAAAGGGTGGCAAAACCGTACTTTTTTCCAGTCATACCATGAGTGAAGTGGAAAAGCTCTGCGACAGGATAGGTATAATACATAAAGGAAGAATCATTGATACAGGCACTGTTGAGGAGCTAAAAACAAGATACAACAACAGCAGCCTTGAGGAAATATTTATTCATCTGGTGAAAGGGGGCAAACAATAATGTTAAAGCATATATGGACAGTATTCAAAAAAGAAGTTAAGGATCTTGCAAGAGATAAAAGAACGCTTTTGATTAGTCTGATTGTTCCCATGGTAATTATCCCTCTATTAAACAGCTTTGTGGGAGGGGGTATGGAAAAGCTTCAAAAGGATATAAATGAGAATGTTTCAATAGCCTTATCCGATGACTCGAGAACGGACGAAATAAAAGAACTGGTTAAAAACAGGCTGTTTGCTAAAAACAATAACATAAAGGTTGTGGATGAAGAAAAACCTATAGAAGCATTGAAGCAGGATAAGGTAAGGCTTGTTATAAGCATCGACAAAGAATTTAAAAGCAGAATTGCGGAAGGTAAGCCCTTTCAAATTGATATTTCATATGATAAATCCAAAACAAAATCAGAAGGAAGTATATGGATAGTCAGGCAAGCAATAGAGGAGTTTAATAAAAGCATTCTTAATGAGAGAATTGCCGGCCTGGGAAAAAGTCCTGAGTTTCTAGAGCCCACAAGGATAGAAGAGAAAAACGTAGCTGACGAAGCTAAAACAAGTACCAGCATGCTGGCCACATTTTTACCTATTATAATAGTTATACTGATGACAGTGGGAGGAGTACCGGCAGCTACCGATCTTGTGGCTGGAGAAAAGGAGAGAAATACTTTGGAGCCGCTGCTTACTACAAAGCCTAAACGAGTAGCTATACTTCTCGGCAAGTATTTTACTGTGACCCTCTTTTCGTTTGTTACTGTTATAGCATCCATATTCGGACTTATAATAGGGTATATATTAAATCCAAACTCCCTCAATATGGGATCGGGCCAGAATATATCAGGATTTTTCGTTCCTATACCGGCACTTATCCTGGCTATATTGCTAGCAATGGCATTAGGTATGACTTTTGCCGGAATTCAGATTGCTCTAAGCACATATGCCAGGTCCTTCAAGGAAGCACAGGTATACCTGTCATTTCTCATGATTGCAGCTATGGTTCCTTCGTACGCTAACTTTTTTACCCAGCCGGCAGATATACCTTTTTACTATTATTTTATTCCGGTAATCAACACCGTTTCTGCTTTTAAGGTGGTTTTAGGCGGCACAATAAATTATTTGAATCTTCTTATAGCTTTCATATCTTCAGCAGTACATGTAGTGATAGCACTTGCAATTGCCGTATCCATGTTTGGTAAGGAGAAGGTTCTCTTTAGAAGTTAATTAAATTAAGTAATGTTTTAATGATAGAGAATTAAGTAGTCGTTATACATGAAAATACTTGAATTCCCAAGCCTTGGCCAAATTGAGTCAACCCCTCTCCGGTAGTAGCTGTTATGCCTATGCTGTCCTCGGGGATATTTAATAGCTTAGAAAGACTGTTTCTTATCTGGGATATTTTAGGGGTTATCTTTGGCCTTTGGCATTCTATTGAGATAGATAGATGAACAATTTTATGATTATTAAGATACTTTAGTGCCTCTTCCAGATAGACTCTGCTGTCGGTTATTCCATCTTTGAGGCAGAGATCATCGCTTATTTTTCCCAGAATGTTTACACACGTTATACCTGATATGGCATTTGTCACCGAATGCAGTATTACATCCGCATCACTGTTACCTTGTAGAGGAGGCTCGCCTTCAAATGTGACACCCCCCAATACAAGCTTTTTCTCATTATCGTTAAAATCAAATCTGTGACTGTCCTGACCTATGGCAACTCTCATAATGATACCTCACTAATAATAATCATACATATTGAAATTGGTATAAAATATAAATTAAATCCTATAATAACATAGTGATAAATGGCTGTAAAGGTACCTGAAAACCCAAATTTGACAGAGTCTATTGACATAGCCAATAAGGTATAATATATTTAAAATTATGATTGCGAGAGCTTATGAGCTGGGAGTAAGCCGATTAAATGCTCCGTTCAATTGAAATTTTATATTATTAAACATAAATAAGGAGTGATATCGATGGCACAGGAAAAAAAGCTGGTTGAAGCCATAACATCTATGGATGAGGATTTTGCCCAATGGTATACTGATATAATTAAAAAGGCTGACTTGGTTGATTATGCAAGCGTCAGGGGCTGCATGATAATCAGGCCTTATGGTTATGCAATTTGGGAGAATATACAAAAAGAGCTGGATAGAAGATTTAAAGAGACGGGACATGAGAATGTGTACATGCCAATGTTTATTCCTGAAAGTCTCTTACTTAAGGAAAAAGAGCATGTAGAAGGCTTTGCACCTGAGGTTGCATGGGTTACCCATGGAGGGGACGAAAAGCTCACTGAAAGGTTGTGTGTGCGTCCCACTTCAGAAACATTGTTTTGTGAACACTATTCGAATGTAATCCAATCATATAGAGATTTACCCAAATTATACAACCAGTGGTGCTCGGTAGTTCGCTGGGAAAAGACTACCCGTCCTTTCTTAAGAACCCTTGAATTCCTGTGGCAGGAAGGACACACTGCACATGCTACTGCTGAAGAAGCACAGGAAGAAACAATAAAAATGCTGAATGTGTATGCAGATTTTTGCGAAAAGGTGCTTGCTATTCCTGTTGTAAAGGGAAAGAAGACCGATAAGGAGAAATTTGCAGGGGCAAAGGCTACATATACAATTGAAAGTCTTATGCACGACGGAAAAGCGTTGCAATCAGGTACATCACACAACTTCGGCAATGGATTTGCCCAAGCCTTCGGAATACAGTATACCGATAAAAACAATCAGCTTCAATATGTGCATCAAACCTCATGGGGGGTTACAACACGCCTTATCGGAGCGATTATAATGGTACATGGAGACGACAACGGACTTGTTCTCCCTCCGAGGATAGCACCTACTCAGCTGGCTATTCTGCCTATATCAATGCACAAGGAAGGTGTTCTTGAGAAGGCCAGAGAGTTGAAAGACAGGCTGTCTAAAAAGTTCAGGGTTATTTTGGATGACAGTGATAAAATGCCCGGATGGAAGTTTAGTGAGTATGAAATGAAGGGTGTTCCTGTAAGGCTTGAAATAGGACCTAAGGATATCGAAAAAAATCAGGTAGTGCTTGTCAGAAGGGATACAAGGGAAAAGATATTTGTCCATATGGATGAGCTTGAGTCAAAGCTTCAGGAACTGCTTGACTCCTTGCAGCAGGCTTTGTTTGATAAAGCAAGGGAACTGAGAGATAAAAAGACATACATCGCAACAAACCTGGATGAGTTTATAAAAACAGCACAGGAAACACCAGGCTTTATTAAGGCTATGTGGTGCGAGGACAGGGCTTGTGAGGATCTCATAAAGGAAAAAACTTCCGCAACTGCACGCTGTGTACCTTTCGAGCAGGAAGCGGTTTCAGACAAATGCGTATGCTGCGGCAAACCCGCAAAGCACATGCTATACTGGGGGAAGGCGTACTAATAATAAAGAAAAACTTCTTTCATAATAGAATTTAATATATATAAATAATTCAGCCAAATCTGTTAATACTATTAACAAATACGTTTGTTTGTGTGATTCCGATAATGGATGGAAACAATAATTGAACAAACTGGAGGGATTATATGAAGAGAAAGATAGTTTTTCTGGTGGTATTTACTATAATCTGTTCCTGTATAATGGGCTACTCAGGTGCAAATGCACAGACAGGCAGCTATGGAACAATACAAAATGTTAATATCACTAATGCTACTGTCACGGCTGAATACTTGAATGTTCGCCAAGGACCTTCAACTAGTCATCAGATAGTATGTGTACTTAAAAAAGGCCAGACTGTGAAGATTTTTGGTAAATACGGGGATTGGTACGCGGTTTATGAGCCTGTAAAAGGCTGTGTTGGAATGGCCAATAAGAGCTTTCTTAAGGTTGCTGGGAATGGAACTTTGACACCTGCGACTCCTAAATGGACAAAAGCTCCTGTTAGTACACCAAAACCATCGGCTGTGGCTCCAACACCAAAACCGTCGGTTGTAATTCCATCGCCAAAGCCATCAATTGCTCCTACTCCTGTCATAACAGGTCCTTCACCAACAGGTACAACTTCGGAGGAAGAAGCATTGTTAAGCCTTATTAACAAGGCGAGATCTGATGCAGGTCTTGGACCTCTGAAGTTTGATATGCAGTTGGTTAAGGTAGCAAGGCTTAAGGCTCAGGATATGGTTGATAAGAATTATTTCTCACATGATTCTCCAACCTATGGATCACCATTTGATATGATGAGACAGTTTGGAGTCAGCTTCAAATATGCAGGTGAAAACATAGCAGGGAATTCAACAATAGAAGGTGCTTTTAAGGCTTGGATGAATTCTCCGGGGCATAAGGCCAACATATTGAAGGCTGACTTTAACTATAACGGTATAGGTATAGTAAGCAGTCCCACATATGGAAAAGTATTGGTTCAGATGTTTATAGGAAGATAATAATTAAATGGTTAAAAAGGCCGGGGATGTATCCTCGGCCTTTTATCGATTATATTAACTTCTTGTGTCGGACAAGGTAGTCCTGAACATCATCATAAAATCCTGTTTGATTGGAATAAAGGACATAATTCTTTATAGTCCTTAACCATTCTATAGTCGTAGGCTTTGTTCTTTCTATGACATTCAAAAGGTCTGACATGCTTATGGGGCGTTCCACGCCAGTACTCATTATTTCAATTATGACCTCTTCTGCTGCGGATTCCACTACATTTTCAATGTCAGCACCCGAATAAAGCTCGGTGCAGTTGGCTAATCTTCCATAATCTATCGGTCCACAGGGCCTATCCAGCATTTTTAATCTGAATATGGTCTGGCGGGCTTTTTCATCTGGTGGGGGAACAAACACTGATTTATCAAACCTTCCCGGACGCCTTAATGCAGGGTCTACGTCCCAGGGCATGTTGGTAGCACCTATTATCAATAGTTTATCGGTAGAAGAATCTATTCCCTCAATTTCTATTAGAAGTTGATCTATAATCGGCCGCATTGTGTCGCCGGACAATTTTGATCTGTTATAACCTATGGTATCTATTTCATCAAAAAATAGTATGCAGGGCTTTCTTGCTCTGGCTGTTGAAAAGACCTGTTTTATATTTTGAGAGCTGACACCTAAGTAAGGGTCCAGGATATCTGTTATATGAACAGGCACAAATTTGGCCCCGCATTCTCCGGCTGTTGCTCTGGCTATAAAGGTTTTGCCGCATCCCGGAGGGCCGAACAGAAGGATTCCGCCGCCGATTTTTTTCCTGAAGCGATCAAATAGTCCTGGATGCTGAAAGGGTTTGATAATCTTCATACGTATGGAATCCTTGAGTTTATCAAGACCTCCGACATCTGAAAAACTTACTGTATTTTTTTCTTCATCAACAGGTAATTGACCCATTGTTTCCATTCTTTTGTGCTCAAGAACTTTGAGAGGTATCAGATTATCTTCCTCATCTATATCCGCAGTGTCAGAATGGATATCGGTATCTTGAGTTTTTTTGAGATCAATTTTACCATGGATTACTTTAAAGCCACCGGACTTTTCATCAACTGATGATGGCTCGCTGTTTGGCGGCTTCGAGATGGTAGTGTCATTTGCCTTGGCTTCAGTTGAGGGAGCAATGTCCTGTGACAATATTTTCATTGTAAGGGTAGACAGTTCACCTGCTATTATAGACCGGGACTTCTCATCAGCGTATTTTAGTGCCTCGGAAAAAGTAGCAGCGGCATTTTTAAAGTCATTGGAATCTCTGTATTCTATGGCTAAAAGGCACAATGTATCAGCATCTTGCGGGTTGCTTTCAAGCATTTTTTTTAATATGTCAAGCTTGTTCATGGTGGTTGTTTTTCCTTCCTTTCAGCTTTTTATAGATAAATTTAATAATTTTATATAATAGATAGAATGAAAGTACATTCCCTGAAAATATTATGGCCAAAAATAAAATGGCGACAACAGCGGTAGCTCCCACAACCAATCCAACTGCTGCAAGCAATAAAAGTTCAGCCAAAATTCCAAATATACCCATAACTATCTGAACCAACACGTTCATCTCTTCGGTACGGTGATAAAACTTTGCAAGCCTTATGTGCTTTTCAGTTAGCTTATTATATACTACCAATAAAATCAGTGAAAAAAATCTTCCAACCAACAATGCATCAATAATGCCAAAAGGCAGTCCAATTCTTGGAAGCATAATAAAAACCACTACTTCAATAAAAAAGGTTATAAATGCCAATACAGTAGCAAGACGTATATTTTTGGGTGATATCCCGATAAGTTTGGCTGTGATACGAAATTGGTATCTTAGTATCAGCGGGCCGCCTATAACGGTAAGGACTGTGATGCTGTCCATTTCTTGTGCCTTTTTTTGGATATCTTTGTTATTCTCATATCTTGAAAGCGAGGGGGTGGTTATCTCTTCAGAAAGCATTCAGATCACCCCTTTCCTTGATATGTAAATATTATAAAGCATGTAGGATAATTCGATATACAAAAAAATTAAAATAAATGCAAAAGATATGCACCATGCAGCGGTATAGTATTTAAAATATCTTAGAACCAAAACCTGCACAATAAATATCATCCACCATACTATATGACCTCCTGTCATTTCAAGAATTCTGTTGGGCATATAGAAATTTGAGGTTTTATACTCCAATACATGCATCATCCATGAAAGTCTTTTGTTGGTAGGTTCTAATGTAAATGCTTGTCTCATTAGGTCTTTGGCAGGTTTATATTTTTTTGAAAGGTATTCATTAAACCCAAGGTGAAACAGCTTGTCAACTTCTTCATTGGAAATTTCCATAAGCCTTTCATTAAAAAAGGTTTCAAAATTCTTTTTATTTGTAGTACTTTGAAAAAGAAGTTTGAGGAAGTTGGCAGTAGAGTTTGAAGGCTCCAGCTCCAATGCTTTGTCTATTAAGAGGTTGGCTTTATCTATACAGCCTGTAAACATCATAAAATCAGCATAACAGGAATAAACATGGGCATCGTTGGGATTTTCTTCAACACTTCTTATAAAGCATTCATCAGCTTTAAAAAAATCACGCTTTCTCCAGTGAATCATTGCTTCAAAGTTGTGCTGAATGCCGGTATACCCCAATTCAACAGCGTTATGCAATTCATCGAGGGCATCATCATACTGGTCAAGTGCGTATAAAACTCTTGCACGGTTAAAATGATAATTATAATTGTTTATATCCAGGGACAACAGGCTTTCTATGACGCGTAATGCCTGCTCCCAACGTTCAATGTCATTATAATGCTCGAATAAACTCCATAGTCTTTCCTGCTCCATATCAGAGCTATCGTTGATGTTTTGCATTGTTGATGATCCTTTCAATATATATCTGCTTTTATTTTAGCATAATATACCTGCTTCTATTTTAGCATAAAATATTTAAGGATAAAATAGAATAACGAGAAAGGATTTGACATCTTATACCTTTGGCAGACTAAAACCTGGATTGACCTCAAAAACTCTTCCTTTTAAATAATCCAGGCAGCTCTTATCTACAAAGTCAAAGAGTAGTTTATATGCCCAAAGGGCTTGGGATTTGATTCCCATGCTCCTGTTGAACTGATTGGTACCATATTTGCCGTCACCCACAATTGGGTGTCCTATATAAGCCAAATGAGCACGAATCTGGTGCGTGCGGCCTGTAACAAGTTCAACTTCGAGCTTTGTATAGCCGGGTTCATAGGAAAGTACCCTGTACTTTGTAATAATCTCAACTGCATTTTTTGATCTAACATCACTTACAAAGACGCGGCTCTTTCTAGCATCCTTTTCAAGGTATGCTTTCAAGGTTGCGGATTTCTTTTCTACACGGCCCTGAACAAGGCACTGATAATATTTTTTAATCTCTTTATTTTTTATTTTATCAAAGATTGTTTTAAGGCTTTCCTCATTTTTGGCAATAATAACAAGGCCGCCTGTATTCCTGTCGAGGCGGTGACAAAGGGATGGTGTAAATGAGTTTTTATTCTGGGGGGAATAGTCCCCCTTTAGCTCTAAGTATGATTTGATATTATCAATAAGTGTATTGTCTTTCTGATCGCTGTCAGGATGTACCGGGATACCCTGTTCTTTATTTACTATCAAAATATTATTGTCTTCATAAACAACGTTAAAACCTATGTTCATTGAAGTGTCCTTGGAAACAGGCTTTCCGTCTAGAATATTATCCGGTATGTAGATATCTATTTTATAACCCGGGTTAACCAGGTAATCTTCTTTTACCCTGACTCCGTTTACCCGTATATCTTTTTTTCTGAACGCCTTAAACATTGCACTTGCAGGCATGTTTGGAAACTCGTTTCTTATTACATATTCCAGTTTTTTATTTATGTATTTGCCGCTTACAGTGATCGAACGCATATTACTCCCTTGCCTGGTAATGACAAAATATTACCTATCTAGTATTAATAATTGTCCTTATTTTGTCCAGATACTTTTCCGATATCGATTCGGCTATCTGAGGTGTATCACCTTCGGAGTAAACTCTGCAAAGAGGCATATCCGCATCAGGCAAAACAAGAACCCATCCGCTTTCCATTATAAACTTAACCCCATCTAAAAGCTCTACTTTTTCATCGTTCTTTTCTGTTATTAGAGTTCTCATTACTTTGCCTTTTAATTCCCATGGACAGAAGATCTTCTTTTTACTGACATAAAAAGCAGGTATTTCCTCAATGACCTGAGCAAGATGGGTTTTATTCTTGCATAAATATTCTATAATTTTGACCAGCCCAGCCAATGCATCAAAATTGAGCAGGAACTGGTACATATTTTCTCTGGTTTTTAAAAGGTTGTGATTGAGCATTTGCTCCATAACGGCCTGAGGAGAGGTCTTGGTTCTTAAAACATTGCCATTGTATTTCTTTGCCATAGCCTCTATGATTGACGGGGCTGTAATGGGCACAACAACCTTTGAGTTTGCCATATTCTTAAACATTATAAGTGATGTAAGAGAAAGAAACAAGTCATCATTTATAACATTGCCTGTTTTATCAATAAGTGAAAGGGTTTCACCATTGCTGTCAATGAATGCAGCAAAGTCCGCATTTGTTTTTTCGATTTCCTCGATTATTCTTTTCTTAGCATTAAAGCTTGAAGAAAAGCTTACAACTTTGCAGCCGATGTCTTGAAGCATAGGGACCACAAGAGATATAACAAAATCGGAAGGGGAGATTATGCATATCTTCTGAGGAAAAGTCCTTATGGCATCAGTATTGACATCATTTAATATAGAGCGTACATAATAATTCTTAAAATCAGTAATATTATTCAGTCTGCTAATCTCTTCCCCGGAGCATCGTCTGAAGTCTTCCCTGAAAAAGGCGTTCTCAATTTTTCTTTCAGTAATTCTGCTTATGCTGGCTCCTTTGGAGTCCATAAAATCCACACGCAGCTTGTTTGGGTTGTCATTGCTGAGTTTTACATGTATTCCGCCTTCTACCGACAGAAAATTAATGGCATGGCGGGATATGGGAGTAAGGAGACTGCTCAGGTTGAATACCTCCACGCCAACGGACAAAATGCCGGCTGCAAAAGCATGCTTGAACATCCTGGCTGAATTGGATGTGGTAGAGCTTACAACAACCTTCGAACCCTTTTTATAAATGGAGCCGTACGCAGCACCTAGACGTGAAGCAAACTCCGGTGATATATCCACATTTATAATACCTGATAGACCGTTTTCACCAAAGATGGACTTATTGTGTTTAGAACCCCAGACCATGTTTCTGTCAACAATTGCAAGGGGGTCAATGGTTTTTTGAGGCCAAATCTTTATTCCGGGCTTTATTATAGCCCTCTCATTTACAATACATTTATCCCCGATAACAGCATTTTCAAATATTGAGACATAGTGCTTGAAGTTAACCTTGTTACAAATTATTGAGCCTCTTATTTGAGAACCGTACTCTATATAATTGCTATCCCAAATTACACTTCTTTTTATTGAGGTCTCACCCTCGATTACATTGTTGTCCCCTATAACGCACATATCTTCTATGGCGGCACTGTTGGAAATACGGCAATTGTTGCCTATTATACAGGGGCCGCTGATCATTGCATTAGGCTCAATAAGGGTACCCGATCCAACCCAAATGCCTTTTTTTATTTCGGTATAATCATTGAGAAGATTTATTTTGCCTTGAAAAATATCATAATGTGCCTGCAAATATGCATTAAGGTCACCTATGTCGCACCAGTAGTCATGAGTCACATAGCCATAAAGGGGGTCATGTTTTTTTAACATCATTGGAAATAAATCCTGGCTAAAATCAAACTTTTTGCCAAAAGGAAAATAATCTAAAACATCTGGCTCTAAAATATATGTACCTGTATTCACGGTATCGCTGAAAACTTCTCCCCAGCTTGGCTTTTCTAAAAAGCCCTCTATACGTCCTTCCTTATCAGCCAGTACTACACCATACTCAAGAGGTACGTCAACCTTTGTGAGGATAAGGGTGGCTTTGGATTTTTTTGAGTAATGAAAATTTATGGCGTTTTTGAGATTGATATTTGTAAGTGAGTCTCCACTTATAACAACAAAAGTTTCATCAAGAAAATCACCGGCGTTTTTAACACTTCCGGCGGTACCTAATGGAGTATCTTCGGTAAAGTAATGAAGATTAACTCCAAAGCTGGAGCCATTTCCAAAGTAATCCCTTATCTTTTGCGGCAAGTACATTAATGTAATACCTATTTCAGTAATGCCATGCAGTTTCAATAAGTTTATTATATGCTCCATTATTGGCTTGTTAGCAACATTGACCATGGGTTTTGGCAAGTCACAAGTAAGGGGACGCAGCCTTGAGCCTTCTCCTCCAGCCATAATTATTGCTTTCATTAGGATCACCCTTTCACCAGTGTAAAATATTATGCCCTAAAATAAGCAGACTTATAAGATGTACTATATATTAAGCTATCCGAAATTATTCATTTGTAGATATAATGCAATATGAAAGGAATTCGGTCATCGAAAATAATCATCAATTATGTATATTCAATATAAATAATAAAAATCCTTCATCACTCAGAAAAATAAATATTATTCATAAACAATAGTTCACTTTTTTGCCCACCAATTACACCTTTATTATGTAAACTGATAGTGCTAAAATTAAATAGCCTAATTCTTAAATCTTATATAAGAAACGGGGGACCTAATTTTTGGGGTAAATTACGTATTTGCGTAAAGGGTGTCTCTTCTACCTAACCCGTCAACTAACCTCGTAGGCAGTGAGTTTACAGAAAAAGTATTGTGTATTTCAAGCTTTATGTAAACTACAAGAGAGGGGTACAATTTATGATTAGCAAAAAGGTGTTGTTCAGTTCTATTGCGGCTATTGGACTGTCTGCAGGAATTTATGCAAATCCTGTAAATGTTCAAGCTGCATCATCAAATCTTCAAAAAGGTTCAAAGGGAACGGCAGTTACTACACTCCAGAACAATCTGAGGCAGGCCGGATATTTTAATTTAAAGAGCACTGGCTACTTTGGATCAGTGACTCAAAGTTCCGTATTAAAGCTCCAGAAAAAATATGGCTTAAAAGCCGATGGCATTGTAGGGCCAAAAACTTATAAAGCTATCAATGATGCTTTATCAAGGGACGGTGCTGCGATGACAAGCAGTAAACCAACAGAAAAAGTAGCAGCTAGTGCAACAAACAATTTAACAGTTATGAAAACATCCGATTTTACTTCAGACAGTGAGACAAAGCCTGCACCTAAAATTTCTTCAAGAGCTGAGTATGAAAGGGGAGGGTCCTTAATTCCATGGTTTGGTGGTGTGGAGGATATCTTTGCCCGTGAAACCGAAGCTGTTGTTTTTGATATTGATACAGGCTTAAGTTTTAAGGTGCTGAGAAGTTATGGTTATAATCACGCTGATTGTGAGCCTCTTACGAAAAAGGATACTGATATTCTCAAAAGTATTTATGGCGATCAGTGGAGCTGGAACAGAAGGGCAGTTATTGTAACTATAGACGGAATAAAGATACCTGCATCAATGGCCGGTATGCCACATGCCGGATTAGACAGTGAACCTGTAAATGCTAATGTTTCATATAGAAGCGGCGGATATGGTACAGGTTTAAATTTGGATATGGTTAAGAATAATGGTATGGATGGACATTTTGATATTCACTTTTATAACAGCAAGACCCATGGAAGCAATAAAGTTGATGCCAATCACCAGAAGATGGTCTCAAAAGCCTTTCAATGGCTCGAAGGGAATTTTTAGCAAAGGTTATTTGTTTGATTCTGAATATATTAATTAATATTGGATATGTTAAATGTAACGAACTTTTTAGTTATAAATTATTGGTTTTATTGCTAAATAGTTCGTTATATTTATATATATAAATATATGCAAAAGAACAGAAATACTTTATATAAAGTCGATTTTAAGAGTGGATAGGAGGAGATGGTAAATGAGAGATAGAAGGGGTAAACAGGTTAGAGAAACAGGAATGGGTCCTACCGTAGCACCCGGCATTAATGATGAACAGCTAGGAGAAAATGCTACAAAAGAGGATATAAAAAATGGAAATTCTACAAAAGTTATAAGGCTGTTTTGGGATGAAAATGACCCAAGAAGCAAATAATAATAACGTACTCGTTACTGTAGAAATAAAAATTGGTGAATAAGCAGCAAGGATTTAAGGAGAGGATAAAAGTGGATAACAATAAAAAAGGTAAAAAAAATAAGGGTATTCAGCCTGATATAGCCAACGATCAGCTTGGTGAAAATGAAATTGACAAAGATATGGCCGATAAGTACCGGGAAGTAAAAAACAAGAAGAAAAACAAATAATTGATGTATGGAATAACGAACTGGTTCAAGATAATGATTCAGTTCGTTATTTTATTCTATTGATTTTACAGCAATTCCAATCTTACATTATTTTAACTCAGATAGAATTAGTTTTACATATTGATTTTATAGTAGTATGATTTATATGACAAATATATAGAATTATTATTGCAAAACGCATAGTTGCAAAGATTAAAAGTTATTATTTAAGAGGTGCACGGTATTATGATAACAGTTGTTTCTCTTAACCCTGCATTGGATAAAGTTTATTTTATTGATGAATTTAAGGCCGGGTCCATGTTCAGGGTAAAAAATATTATTAAATCGCCTGGGGGTAAGGGTATAAATGTATCCAGGGTGTTGTCCATTTTAGGAGCCAAGGTTTATGCTGCAGGTTTTATTGCAGGGGACACCGGCAGGTGGATTAGTGACAGCCTTGCAAGCCGCGGGATTAAAAGCAGGTTTATCCAGGTGGATGGTGAAACCAGAACAAACATAAATATAATTGACAAAGCAGGCATGACTGAAACAGAAATTCTGGAGTTTGGGCCATATATTAAAGAATCGGATATGGATCAATTTCTGACAGATTTTAAAACTGTATTGGAAAGTACCAGTGTATTGGTATGCACAGGCGGGCTTCCTGAAGGAATACCGGTGGAATTTTATAAAATATTAATTGACATGGCTAAACCTCTTGGGGTTGTTACAATCCTTGATGCAAGCGGTGATGCCTTAAAAGAAGGAATAAAGGCAGGACCGAATTTTATCAAGCCAAATACCAGGGAGCTTTCACAGGCTTCAGGTAAAAGCATCAGAGGAAAAGAAGATATTATAAATGCATGCAGCGATATTTTGAATTCAGGGGTTGGCTCTGTTATTGCTTCAATGGGAGCTGACGGAGCATTGCTGGTTGATAGATACTCTAAAATACATGCTAAACCACCCAAGGTAGAAGTTGTGAATGCTATTGGCTCAGGAGATTCCATGACTGCCGGTGTTGCACTAAGCATTATACAGGGGTATTCAAGGGATGATATGATGAGATTTGCAACAGCTTGTGCAGTGTCCAACACCCAATTTACGGAGATTGGAATGGTTTGTGGTAAATCTGTTGAACAGCTCATGAAAGACTGTACATTAGAATATTTATAGGCACTAAAATAATGGAGCCTAGTCATACTTGTAATCCATAAGGAAGGTATAACTAGGCTCAGCAGTTTTTTAAAGTCTAGGAAATTATGGTGTATTCACACTACAATTTCACACGACAACGATCAAGGTTCAAAATCGCAATCGATTTTGTTCTAACATGCATCAATGTGTCAAATTGGCTGATAAGCTGCTCCTGAAACTGTGGGGCTGTGAATTGGGAGCTTTTGGCTTTTCTATGTTAAAGTCCCCATCGAATATTTCTACCCTGTTACGGCCGTTAGCTTTAGCCTTAAGCAGGGCCAGGTCTGCTTCTCCAATAAGTCTGGTGACTTCTGTGTCTGAATCGGCATCCAAATTTATATGAGCACTTTTAACGCCAATGCTTATTGTTATTTTTAACTGATGATTGTCTATAGGAAAA
The DNA here is from genome assembly GCF_036567765.1 of Pseudobacteroides sp. NCBI lineage: Bacteria > Bacillati > Bacillota > Clostridia > Eubacteriales > Oscillospiraceae > Pseudobacteroides > Pseudobacteroides sp. The sequence goes on along the minus strand of NZ_DATCTU010000104.1, from coordinate 14,901 downwards.
GATGTTTTTTCTATTTTTTGCCGGAGCCTCTCCGCTAAAATCTTTGTTCCGATGAGATCTTCATTTGGAACTACTATTAAGAATTCTTCTCCTCCATATCGAGCCATAATATCCACATCTCTCACCATATTCTTTAGGGTGTGGGCCACTTCCTTTAAAAGCATATCTCCGACCAAATGACCGTATGTATCGTTAATATGCTTGAAATGATCAATATCAACCATTATGAATGAAATAGATTCCTGATACTTAGACGCATGAGTAATATCGTTTACAAGCCTGCTTAAGATGTACCTTTTGTTGTACAAGCCGGTAAGGCCATCTGTTACCGTCATTTGCTGAAGGAGCAGGTTTTTTTCCACTAGTTCCCTGTTCTTCTTCTCAAGTTCACTTTGCATTGATATAATTCTTAACTGGTTTTTTATTCTGGCATAAACTTCGGCAAAACGGAAGGGCTTAACTATATAATCGCTGGCACCTGATAAAAATCCATATACCTTTGAATTGACGTCAATAGCGGAAGAAAGTATAATGATGGGTATATTTGAAGATAATTGATTGATTGTAAGAACGTTTAACAGATCTTCTCCACTTTTTGACTTCATAAGGATATCAAGAAGTATAATATCAGGTCTATTTGTTCTGATAACATCAAAAGCACTATCTTCATCAGCAGCGGTTAGTACATTTATACCAACGCTTTTTAGCCTGTTTGATAATATGCTTGTGACAGATTTATCTTTATCGATTACCAATACCTTCTCTTCATTTTCTTTTAGGTTTACTTTCATCGTTATTTGCCACCTCCTTACAATTATATCGACAAAAATTCGATTTTTTTAACAATAAAATTTTGTACAAAGCCAAGGTTGCAAATGCAATTTATGTATATTATATTAGAAGTGGTAAATATCCGGATTATTATTATTGGAGCGAATGCGATGAGCGAGGTTTTTGCGTTAAAAATTGATTCAGGCACTAATGTAGGCAATTATGACAGACTTATGAGCTGTGTCAGCAGTGAAAAGCAAGCAAGAATAAAAAAGTACAGAATGCAAGAGGATGCATTAAGGGCATTATTTGGAGATTTGATGGTCCGTTATGTCATATGTACAAGGCTCAACTTAACCAATGAAGAATTGTTTTTTAAACTCAATGATTACGGCAAGCCATACCTTTTAGGGAATACTGATTTTAATTTTAATATATCTCATTCAGGCGAATGGGTTGTATGTATAGCAGACTCTTCTCCTGCAGGTATAGATGTTGAAGGTATCCGCAGCATGGACATGAAAATAGCGGAGCGTTTTTTTTCTAAGGACGAACTCATTGATATAAATTCAAAGCAGCCATGTGACAGGGTGGATTACTTTTTTCAGCTGTGGACTTTAAAAGAAAGTTATATAAAAGCTTGCGGCAAAGGATTGTCAATTCCCCTTGATTCCTTTTCAATAAGGATGGCTGCAAATAATATTTATGTGGAAGATTCCAATGGAAGCAGCAAGTGGTTTTTTAAGCAGTATGATATTGGAGAGGGCTACAAGATGGCAGCATGCTCCATGCACAATAAATTTCCCGATAATGTTGAGAGAATTGGTGTATTAGAGTTATCTGGTTTTTTTGATGTCTAGGGGGATTTTTAATAAAAAGTTGCACATAATTCAGTTGAAAAAATTCTTGATTTTTAGTAAATATTTTAGTAGGCTTTTATACAAATTTATGGTATAATTAAATTGCCACAGTTAACAATACTGACTTTTTCATTATGTTCCTCCTTTAAAAAGGTGAGGTTTATTTTATCTTAAAGCACTTACTTTATTGGAATTATTTATAAAATATATCTTAAAGTGCTTTTTTTTTGCCCATTTTTAACACAAGCTATGATAAGTTTTTATTATCCACATATTTTTTAAGAGATAAAGGCACAATATACAACATAATTTCCTAGACATCAAAAAATTGTATATTTTTATTTGCTAAAATGTCTTGATATATATTAAACTTTCGCATATAATATTTGAGTACCTTGTTAACAGTTTTATTGTCTACAAGGCTTGATAAGTTAATAATGTTTAAATATTTGGTCGTGCTAGATGGGGAGATAGCGGTGCCCTATTCCTGCAATCCGCTTAGCAGGGTTGAATTCCTACACCGAGGCTTACTTTTGTAGGGACTGCCCCAAGCAAGAAGCGATGATAATTGGGTCTCACGCAACGAAACCCTGCGAACCCCGTCAGGTCTTGACAGAAGCAGCGGTAAACAGGCACTTTCGTGTGCCGTGGGGGGTCCTGGTTTGAGTTTACTACTTGGGTAACGCTTGTAATGGTTAGTCGAAGTTAGGTGCACGGCCAATAAATTATAAATTAAAAGGGTGTCCAGTTACGCTCTTTTTTTGATTTTAGGAATGATTTTGAGCATTCGTTTAGGGAGATAGATAATATGTCATATTTAGCTTTATACAGGAAATGGAGACCTCTGCTTTTTGAAGATGTGGTTGAGCAGGAGCATGTAGTTAAGACGCTTAAAAACAGTGTAGTTACAGATCATATAGCACATGCATACCTGTTTTGCGGTACAAGGGGTACAGGAAAAACTACAATGGCCAAAATCTTTTCTAGGGCTATAAACTGTTTGAATCCTAAGGCTGGCGATCCCTGTAATGAGTGTGATATATGCAAGGGGATTCTTTCGGGCAGTATCATGGATGTTATAGAAATAGACGCGGCATCAAACAACAGCGTTGATAATGTGAGGGAAATAAGGGATGAGGTGATTTATAGACCATCTCAGGCCAGATTTAAGGTTTATATAATAGACGAGGTACATATGCTTTCTACCGGAGCATTTAATGCCTTGCTTAAGACACTTGAGGAGCCGCCGTCACATGTGGTTTTTATTCTTGCTACAACAGAGCCTCACAAGCTGCCTGCGACAATTTTGTCAAGGTGTCAGAGGTATGATTTCAGAAGGATACCAATTGACAGCATAGTGAAAAGATTAGAGACTATTTCCAGTTCAAGCGGGGTTGTGCTGGATCCGGAGGCTTCCAGGCTTATTGCCAAGCTATCCGACGGTGCATTAAGAGATGCAATAAGTATACTTGACCAGTGTATTTCACAAGGGGATAAAAATATTACTTACGAGCATACCTTGAAGGTTGTGGGAATTGTCAACGACACTTTTATTTCAGAATTTGTAGAAGCAATCAGGGACAGAAATATAAATAGAATACTTGCTCTTATAGATGAGCTTATTATGGCCGGAAAAGATATTTCCAAGTTTTTGTCCGATTTGATATTTTACTATAGAAATCTTTTAGTTTGTAAGCTTACGGACAAGCCTGAGGAAGTAATAGATGTTATGAATGATGTGCTTGATACAATGAAAAAGCAGAGCGGTTTTTTTTCTAAGGAAGAGATCATGCTTACAATTAGGGAATTTTCATCATTGGAGGCTAATATAAAATGGTCGAAGCATCCTCGGATTCTTTTTGAGCTATCCTTGATAAAAATATGTGACAGCAATTTTAACAAACTTCAGGATGATATTATCGAAAGGCTCTCCATACTTGAAAACAAACTGCAGAACGGTGAATTCAGTAAAATGGAGAGTTTCTCAGGTAATGGAGGGATAAAAAACGGCAGCGATCAAGTGGTGGATAAGAAGGAAGCTAAAAAGCCAGTCTCATCACAACATGAAAATGTTGACGTATCTAAAGTTGATATTAACTCTCTAAAGTCGATAGACTGCTGGGAGCAAATAATTGATGACTTTAGGAAAATGGGAAGAATGGTTCTTTATGCAAATTTGTTGGATACAAAAGCAATAGAGCTGGGAAGTAAGACTATTGGCGTTGTGCTGGGGCCGGGAAAAGGGCTTGCCAAGACAATTCTGTCCAAGGCTGAAAACATTGAGTTCATTGAGAATGCTTTAAAAGAAAGATTGGGTAGGGATGTAAAGGCAAAGTGTTTTGATGAGGATAGTCTTGGAGACAATATGGAAAAGGAAAAAAAGGACGAGGATGAGCTAGCCCGGGAATTAGTGGACAAGTTTGAAATGCCGGTAAATATCATTGATGAATAATATTGCTGTAGAATTTTGTGCAGAATATAAGAAAATTTCAAAATACGAAGAAACTCCTGACAAAAGTTTATGAAATACTATTTGTCAGGAGCTTTTTATTGTCTAATGATATATATCTATCACTAAGCGATTGTCTGGCCAAACACTTTACCGATAACTATTACATCGGCCATATTTATTGCACCGTCATCAGTCAGATCGTATGCAGGTTTGAATTTGCTTTCTCCGGAAACTGCACCAAAAGCAGTAGCCATGAGAATAACGTCTGCCATATTAACTACTTTGTCACCGTTTAAATCAGGTGTTTTTATTGCTGACGAAGGAGTTGGCGTCGACGTAGGAGTTACAGTAGGTCCAACTGACGGTTTAGCTGTTGCAGAGAAGGTGAACCAGTCAAGGTTAACGGGGCCAGTGAACTTCAAGACTATCTTGTTGACTCCTGTTACCTTGTTGATACCGGTAGAACTTTCAGTGTAAACATTCCAACCACCTGTTGAGTTAACATATAGAGTACCCAAAAGCGTGCCGGTTTCACTATTTAACCGTACCTCGATATTTGTGGTGGATTGTGATCCTGATGCAACTCTGGCTCTGAATAAGGTTGAGCCTGCAGTACCGAAATCCACATTGCTGTATGTAACATAGTTTCCGTTAGATATGTATCCCAAATTGACTGTACCATCTTCGTTAACGGATTTTTCTATAGTCGCTGCACTTACAGATGAATAATTCTCAGCCTCAATAACTTTCATTGCATCCCTCACTGTTAAGTCAGGTGTGGGTGTAGGTGTTGGAGTAAATGTCGGCAATGGAGTTACCGTGGATTTTAAATACTCCCTTAGCCATTTAAGTGCAGGACGTTCTTCGTTTCTAAGTGTAAGTAGATGTGTTTGCTCTTTCCATGTAGTTCCTTCGATATATCCCCAAAGGGTTATGCCTTTTACTCCAGTATGTTCCCACAAAACAGGGAATTTTTCCTTGTATCTGGCTAACTGGGTAGCGTCATCGCCGGTCATGTCAAGCTCGGAAACGTATATTGGAAGTCCTGTAGCAGCCAATGAATTTAGAACGCTTCTCATTGTGCTTGTTGTAACAGTATCCATATTGAATTGGTGGCACTGTATGCCTATACCGTCAATAAGGTTTCTGTCTTTAAGTAATTTAATAATATTTAAATAGTTGTTAGTTGCACCTGGATCGCTTATGATTCCATACTCATTAATGAGGAGCTTTCCCTTAAATCTCTTTCTTGCTTCCTGGAATGACCAGATAACCCAGTCCCAACCGGTAGAACCGTTGCCGCCTATTGCATCTTTAAAAGATGGCGGCTGATGTAAAGGTTCGTTTACAACATCAATGAACTCCGAATCTCCGTATTTTTCTGCAACAGCATCCATCCACTCCAATACTTCTTCTTTCTTTTCAGCGTTAGGGATACTTGTCATCCATGTAGGCTCCTGACTTCCCCATACTAAAGTGTGGAATTTGAATGGATATTTGTTGGTTTTGCAATAATCATAGATAAGATCAACGTTAGCCCAGTTCATTTTGTCGCGAGTTTCCTCAACTGGACCCCATTTGCTCGCATTTTCAGGTGTTACCTGATTCCAATAGGTAGAAAAACCTGCCGGAATTTTGCTGGCAATAACATTACCTAGAAACTTTTCGCCACTAACAAGCTCTGCATTGGCTTGCTGTGATACTGGGAATTGCAATCCTGCCATTAAAGAAACAGATAATGCTACGGCCGTAAAGCTTTTTAAAGCCTTTTTAAGCTTCATAAATTTACCCCCTTAAATAAAATTAGATAGTTTTACATAATATACTTATATATATATATTATACGCAACTTCCCCCCCCCTTCAATAGATTTTGATAGAAATATTTATGAAAATCAAATATAATATAACTATAACAAGCATTTGAGAAATATTGTGACGCATATTTTTTGGAGAGGAGTGGTAGATTAACGATTGAGAAATTGTGGTGGTATATACCATAATTTGACAGAAATTAAAAAATGAAAGAGACATTTACTAATAAATACTATACCATACTACATATCAAATTCCATCATATAATATTCAATTCTATACTTGTTTCTGTTTCTTCATTAATAATTATTGTTTAAGTTTAATTAATATTTTGTAGAAAGGGGATTGTTTTAATGAAAAAGACAATATCTTTACTTGTGATGTTCTCGATATTTGTAGGAATGCTGGTACCGCAAGCATCGTACAGTGCCGCCTCAAATTTCAACTATGGGGAAGCATTGCAAAAATCGTTGATTTTTTATGAGTTCCAGAGATCGGGTAAGCTTCCGGATGACAAAAGGGATAACTGGCGTGGAGATTCTACTACGACAGATGGTGCCGATGCAGGACTAGACCTTACAGGAGGGTGGTTTGATGCAGGTGACCATGTCAAGTTCAATCTGCCTATGGCCTATACCCTTGCAATGTTGGCATGGAGCGTTTATGAAGATAAGGATGCATATGTTAAAAGCGGTCAGTACAAATATGTTATGGACAGCATCAAATGGGCAGCAGATTATTTTATTAAATGCCATCCATCTCCTAATGTTTACTATTTCCAGGTGGGTGACGGTATTTCTGACCATAACTGGTGGGGAGCACCCGAAGTTATGACATTGAAAAGACCTTCATATAAAGCTACTACTTCCAGTGGTGCTTCAACGGTATCCGCAGAAACAGCAGCGGCTTTGGCTGCTACTTCCATTGTGTTTAAGGATGTGGATCCTACATATGCGGCAAATTGTTTAAAGCATGCAAAGGAGCTTTTCGCATTTGCAGAATCCACAAAGAGTGATGCGGCATATTCACCTGTAGCAGATAATTTCTATAAATCCCACAGCTCCTTCTGGGATGAATTCTCATGGGCAGGAACATGGATTTATCTTGCAGGAGGGGATTCGTCATTCCTTGATAAGGCTGAATCCTACGTAGGAAACTGGGGTACCGAAATGGGAACAACCACTATAAAATATAAGTGGGCTCATTGCTGGGATGATGTACATATTGGGGCATCCTTATTGCTTGCAAGGATTACAAAGAAAGATATCTATAAGAAAGTAATGGAAAACCATCTGGACTGGCTTACAACTGGTGCTAATGGAGAACGTGCAAAGTATTCGCCAAAGGGAATGGTCTTTATAGATGGATGGGGATCTTTGCGATATGCTACAACTTGTGCTTTTATAGCAGATCTCTATGCTGATTCAGCAGAATGTCCAACTTCAAAGACCGCTACTTATAGGTCTTTTGCCAAGACTCAGGTGGATTATGCACTTGGAAGCACAGGAAGAAGTTATGTGGTAGGATATGGTACCAACCCGCCTCAGCATCCTCATCACAGGGCAGCACACGGATCATGGGGAGATAACTTTAATATACCCGACAAACACAGGCATATATTATATGGAGCACTTGTAGGTGGACCAGGCGTTTCTGACGATTATGATGATAGCACAAACAACTATACCAACAATGAGGTTGCATGTGACTATAACGCAGGATTTGCTGCGGTTTTGGCAAGAATGTATGACAAGTTTGGCGGTGAGCCAATAAGCGGATTTAATGCAATTGAGAAGCCTGGGCTTGAGGTATATATCAGTGGGTCAGCAACCTCTTCAGACAGCAAGACAGATTTCAAGGTAATGCTTTATAATAAATCAGCATGGCCGGCACGTTCTTACAACAACCTTTCGTTCAAATATTTCATGGATCTTTCAGAAGTTTATGCTGCAGGACGTACATACAAAGATGTTACTGTAACAATTAACTACGCAGAGGGAGGAAAATCCGGCGGAATATTCCCATATGATGAATCAAAACATATATACTATGCACTCATTGACTTTAACGGAGTAACTGTTGTCCCAGGTGGAGCCATTTCTTTCAGAAAAGAAGCTCAGGTAGTGCTTGCAGGACCTTCAGGGGTTAAATGGGATGGAACTAACGACTACTCATATAAGGGCTTTGCGGCAGGGACTGAGGATAACCCCAATATGCCTGTTTATGCCAGCGGAAAACTCCTTTATGGTATTGAGCCTGACGGCACAAGACCAAGCACACAGATTCCGTCGACAACCCCTACTCCTTCAACCCCCACACCGGTTTCACCTACTCCGTTTGTAACCGGATTGCCTCGTGACTATAGCAGTGTATCAGGATATGTTTCACCGGAGTCGGCTGTTTCATCTACAAGCTCTGAGTTGAAGGCAGGATTTACTGTTACTGTTGAAGGAACATCGTTTAAGGCAGTAACTGATGATAAGGGTTATTTTTATATTCCGAATATTAAATTACCGTCTTCATCAAATTACATATTCAGCCTGCTTATCAGCAAGTCCGGCTTCCTGACAAGGAAAATAGACAACCTGCAAGGTTCATTTGTATACTTTGTAGGCACTTCATCGGCACCTGCCGTTATGTGGGCGGGAGACATACCTGTAAATGGTGTCTCGGATAATGCTATAAACATAAAGGATGTTGTAGAGATTTCCAAAGTGTTTAACTCTATATCCACTGACGCGAAATACAATCCCGATTGTGATTTAAACAAGGACGGATCTATTAACATGAGCGATGTTATTGTTGTAGCCAAATACTTTGGAAAGGTATCAAGTGATTATAGTCCGGTAAGTATTTCCAAGATTACGGCTTAAATTTGTGATTGTATAAATAATTCATATTGATATAAGCAAGACACTTGCGGCTGGCCAGCAGCTTATTAGTCGCAGGTGTCTTGTATTTTTATGAATAATTTTTCATGAATAATTTATTAAATTTATTAAATTTTTAAAACTTAAGTTGTATATGTTTTAGTGATTACTGTATAATATAAATGTTCAAGATAATATATAGGAGGAATTATAATGGGTAAAGGTGGATTCCCCGGTTTTGGGGGCAACATGAATAACTTGTTAAAGCAAGCTCAAAAGATGCAAAAGGATATGGAAAAAGTTCAGGAGGATGTTCACCAGAAGACAGTGGAAGTAACTGCAGGCGGTGGAGCAATAACTGTAGTTGTTTCCGGCAAAAAAGAATTGGTTAAAATTGATATAAAGCCTGAGGTTGTAGATCCCGATGATGTAGAAATGCTTCAAGACCTCATTATAGCATCAGTTAACGAGGCTATAAGAAAAGCGGATGAAATGGTAAATGCAGAAATGAGTAAGGTTGCAGGTGGCCTTAACGGATTCCCGGGATTGTTTTAGTAGGAGATAAATAATGAATTATTATTCAGCTCCAGTAGCCAGGCTAATTGAAGAGTTTGAAAAGCTGCCCGGTATAGGGCATAAGACAGCACAAAGGTTGGCATTTCATGTTTTGAACATGCCTATGGAAAAGGCTGAAGGCTTGTCCGGAGCAATTATTGATGCCAAGCTGAAGACCAAGTATTGTTCTGTGTGCAACAATCTGACGGATATAGATCCTTGCGGGATATGCAGTGGTACTTCAAGGGATAATACTACCATATGTGTTGTTGAAAATCCCCGTGATGTTGTTGCAATGGAGAAAACAAGAGAGTTCAAGGGATTATACCACGTTCTGCATGGGGCAATTTCCCCTATGGATGGAGTAGGACCTGAGGATATAAAAATAAAGGAGTTGTTGGTGAGAATTGGACAAGGCAGTATTAAAGAGGTAATACTTGCTACAAACCCCAATATTGAGGGTGAAGCAACTGCCATGTATATTTCCAAACTCTTAAAACCTCTTGGAATCAGGACCAGCAGAATAGCACACGGTTTACCTGTCGGCGGTGATTTGGAATATGCAGATGAAGTAACATTGGCAAAGGCCTTAGAGGGCCGCAGGGAGCTTTAGTGTAGAGAGATTTGTAGTCATGGGAAAAGTGCGATAGAAATTGCATTTGAACCGTGGCTTTTTTATTTGGTTTTAAGGATTAAGTGAAAAGATTATGGATACAGGGATTTGATGGATCCTTATAATCGAGTATATAGTAATGTCTATCTGAAGCTATACAAATTTTTATTCTTTCTTTCATTCTTTATCTGATACATAAGCTTATCACTGATTTCAATGTAGTCTTTTACCTTTTTTCCTGTTTCCGGCGGCAGAACTTGATATCCATAACTTGCAGTAATGCGGAATTCCAGCATATTATCCCTGCATAAAAGGTCCAGTATGGTTGTAAATCGTTTTATAAAGTCGTCAAATATCTCCTGCGAATAGTCATTGCCAATAATATAAAACTCATCGCCGCCAACCCTGGCAATAAGCTCATTTTGGCGAGAAGCCTTCTTAAGTGCACTGGCCAGAAGTACGATTGCCTGATCTCCAACTGAATGTCCATGATGATCATTTATATATTTAAGACCATCCATATCCATGACCATAAAAAGCATATCTTTCTGATTTTTAACAGCGTTCTGATAGATGTCTTCGGAAAGAAGCTCATATCCTCTTCTGTTGTACACTCCTGTCAATTGGTCTCTGATATTTAGTTCCTCCAAATTGGAGATTAGTGAATTGATCTTAGTTTTATTTAACATAGCCTCCATTGCTGTTGCCAAATTTACTGCAAATAATGCAGCAAAACTGGTAGAAGTCGCATGATTTTTGTAGGAGACTGTTAAATACCCAAATAGATGTTTTTCAAAATGTATATCAATAAATTGGCATATTATCGGTTCATCATTATAGCTGTCCGTATCAATTATATTCTTTGCCGGAATGCAGAAATCTTCCTTATATATCGGTTCTTTTGGATTGATACGATCCACGGAAGCCGCCACATAAATAGTATCCGTAATCATTTGGATTGGTTCCTCATAGGATCTTACGCCTTTATCGTTTTGATATAGACAAAGACTTACCCTATGAGAATCCTTAAAATCGTGGACAAAGGTGTAAAATATCTTTCGTATATCCATTATTGTGCCTGCCTTCATGTTTTCCAAAATGATAACAAACATATCTACAAATGTGGTATCCATAAGATAACTGTATTCCTGTAACAGGGTGCTGCGCTTTTTTAATGCTTCATGTAAATCTTCAGGCGCACAGCCGCAAGAGTTATTACAAAACAGGCCAGGTTCAACTTTAAATACTTTTTCCTGGGAACAACCATTTAAAGCATTATCAATTATGTGAACGGATTGAACTGCGATGTCTGCTATTGGAAAACCTACTGTTGTAATAGAAGGGATATGAACAGATGTCTTCCAGATATTGTCAAAGCCAGAGATTGCAATATCACCTGGAATATTAATTCCTCTTTTGATCAATGCATCACAAAGCCCGATAGCCATATAATCATTAGCACAGACTATGGCTTGGGGAAGTTTCTCTTCTACTGTTAAAAAATAACCTGCTGCTTCATTGCAATACGTGGTCCAAAAATCACCTTCAAAAACATATTTTTCATCATATGGCAGCTGATATTCTTTCATAAACTTTTTGTAACTTGCAAGCCGGGTAATGGCATCAGGATGATTCAATGGGCCGGACATGTAGTAAATCCTGGTAAAACCATGATCCAGCACAAAATGCCTCATGACCATTTCAATTCCCTTTCCATGATCAAGCTGGAGATGATAACCGCCTTCTTTCTTGGCTGCCTTATGTACTACCGGACAAGTTGTTCTATTGTCAATGCGGCTGTATATTTCATCAAGAAAGCTGGGAATTACAAAGATATCATCCAATATAATAATGCCATCCAATTCTTCAAACGGTATAATATCTAAAAGTCCTATTTCACCTTTTCCATAAGCTTCAGACATAGATATCTTACCGACAAAATTAAATATTGCCACATTATAGCCTAGCTTTTCTGCTTCCCTTGAAACAGACGGTATAAACAAACTTGGGTATTCGTTATGAAAACCGCTTACAAATAATCCTATAGTTTTCCTACCATTATGAAACAATATGTCATCCCCCTTCATACAAAAGGTATTTCAGTTGAAGCAAGTATAAACGCGAGAACTGGCAAAATTTATATAAATATATTCGATTATATTCGATATTTTTTTAAATAATCCTTCTATTTAGGGTATGGCTAAAAAACCAGAAAAGGAACATTAAATATTTTCATACAGACCACAAGATAAATAAATGCTATAATCCATGAAAGTATGGGTTTCTTATGGTGCAGAGCAATTAATGGAAATTGGATAGTATTATGCAAAAGTGACCACCATATATTCCATCCATTGGAATACTCTATTGTATTAAACTTTAAGTTAATAAGTTCTAAAGCCATATAAATTCCTATCCACATACTGTTATAAGCAATTTGACTATATAGTTTCTTAGGGTAATGGGATAAGAATATTAATGTAGTGGGAAAGAAACAACCAAATATTAATAGCAGTTCATCAAGTGGGGATATTAAAAAATTAGTTGGAAAGTCCCACAAAGGCTTATCACTAAACACAGCAATATAAATTAAATCCGCCATACCGACAAAACACATAGTAGGATAGTACTTTTTCCAATTTTTCCAATCTCCCCATTTATAGGCACTTACTAAAAATATAGAAACTGATATAATTCTTATCAGAATATAATTCATTTATTTCACCTTTATGCATTCTATTCATGCTCTGCCAAGTGTAAGAGTGTTAAAACTTTAATGTGCAAAAGCTTACATTTATTAACTTGAATTATATATAAAATAATAAACATAGTATGTGGTGTATAGAAAACAATTATGTTGTTAAATTAATCTGCATTTTTACTAGAGATGATTTTATTTTGTTCTTCGTATTTCAGAAAATAGGCATATGGGGTAATGAATGGAAATTATTCTTGGCTCAACGTGGGGACATGGCTTTTTTATTTGATATATGTTATTATTTTGGTATTGTTAATTATGCTTTATATTTAAGAATAAGGGGGGGTTCAATGAATAAGAATGATCGTCCATCCATTAAGATACAATTCTCACTACTGGAAAAAGTCCTCGAAGGAATAAGTATTTTTTGTATTGGAGCTATCATTGTAGTTCTTTTTATAAACTGGATGAGCCTGCCGGACAGAATACCGATTCATTTCGGTATTTCGGGAAGCCCCGATTCATGGGGAGACAAAATCAAATTGATTTATATTCCCATTGTTATGATTTTTATATACGTAATGCTGACACTAGTGGCAAGATTTCCGCATACCTTTAATTATCTTGTTGAGATAACCCAGGATAATGCAAAGTTTCAATACCAAAATGCGAGAAAAATGATACTATGGCTTAAGGCGGAAATTATTATTGTTTTTGGATATATCGAGTGGATAACCATACTGGTTGCCCACAATAGGAAGCCTGGAATGGATGTGTGGTTTCTTCCTGTGTTTTTGATCTTATTGTTTGGAACAGTTATATATCACTTTTTAAAAATGATTAGAAATAGGTAAGGGGGCAAAGCAATTGATCTATTTTGTTAAATTTATTTATCAAACATTTATACTGCCGCCGGGCATATTTATTGTAGCACTGCTTCTGATAACAATATATGCCTTTAGGAAAAAATCAAGGGTTTGGCCTGTGTTCCTGAGTTTAGCTATATTTTTGTACCTATCCTCCATTCCCTTGGTAAGCGATAGGATTATTCACACAATGGAAAAGAGATATACTCCTCCGGTAGAGGCAAGAGGGGATGTAATCATAATGCTTGGAGGAGGGGCTACTTCCGATACTCCGGGGGTTAACGGGCCGGGACATTTATCAGGATATGCTGCCAACCGGCTGCTTACATGTGCACAACTGTACAGGAAACTTGAGGTACCTATAATTATATCAGGAGGAAGTGTGGAGGGTGTTACAGGTTCTGATGCAGTTGTAGGGAGAAGAATTCTTATGGGACTTGGAGTACCGGAGGATAAGATAATAACAGAGAGTGAAAGCCGTAATACCACAGAGAATGCAAATTTGACAAAAGATGTTTTGAACAGGTACTCGTTTAAAAGTCCGATTTTAGTGACTTCTGCATTTCATATGCATAGGTCTGTAATACAATTTGAAAAGATGAACATTGATGTGATACCATATCCAACTGATTATCAGACCAATTTAAAAACTCATTTTATTTTAAATGATCTGGTGCCTAATGCAGAGGCACTATCAAAAATAAATCTTACAGTGAAAGAATATTTGGGTATTCTGGTGTCCAAATGGTATTAATTAAAAAATTTTACAGCAGGACAAGGAGACATATATGAAGTTACTTTTGATTTCTGACATTCATGGATCGCTGTTTTACGCTAAGAAAGCCATCGAGGCGTTTCACAAGGAAGAAGCGGAATTTATCGCTATACTTGGAGATGAGCTGTATCACGGAGCTAGAAATCCATTGCCTGTAGAATACAACCCAAAAGGAGTAGCAGAGCTCTTAAACGGATATTCAGATAAAATTATTGCAGTCAGAGGGAATTGCGACAGTGAGGTAGATGAAATGGTGTTGGATTACCCCATAATGGCTGCATACTCAACTATATTATATGGGCAAAAAAGGATTTTCCTGACACATGGGCATATTTATAATGAGAACAATTTACCAAAGCTTTCTAAAGGTGATGTTTTTGTTTATGGACACACACATGTTCCGAAGGCAGATAATGTGAACCAAATTTACATTATTAATCCAGGCTCCATTACATTTCCTAAGGAAGAAAGTCCAAATTCCTATGCGGTATTATTCAATAACATGATTGAAATTAAAGATTTTGAAGGTAATATTTATAAAAATATTAAGCTTATTTAAGGGAAAACTTGTATGAGTATTAATAATTTTAAGTTGAATATTAATAATATTAATATTCCTATTGACAA